>NZ_JAAHHU010000069.1:0-33739 GCF_010672095.1 Moorena sp. SIO3I6
AAAGGCGAAACTCTACGCTATGCTTTATCAAAAGCCTTTGATATCTGGAATCCTGGCAATTATTTATATGATGTTTTGAGTATTTTGAAGCGTATTGCTGCTGTTACGGCTAAGTCTTAGAGGAGACAACAAGTAAGCTATCAGCTATCAGCTCTCAGCTATCAGCTTATGCGTTAGTTCACAGGCTAGAAGCCTGTGCCACCCTAGAAGCCTGTGCCACGCTACTTGAGGTGCTTTTGAATAAAAGAGGTAATCATTCGTTTAGTTTTGATGGAATATAAAGCCTAAACCATGACAAATACCCTAGACAAAACTAAACCTAAAAGTGGACTTGCTGATCATTGGCAACTTTGGCGCTGGCTATTGGAAATCCAGCCCAAGGAAATATATAATCTCTGCTTGCTAGCTGTAATTGAAAAATTTGCCATATGGGTCGATAGTTTGGTTAGAGATCCTAAGCTGATGGGAGGGGAGTTGATTTTTCCTCAATCTCGCTTGTCAGTTCGTCGTATTGCTGGTCGGCTTAACCGGGGAGAATCTCCAGAGTTTATTCTTGAAGACTATCCTTATTTATCTTCGATAGATTTAGCTTTTGCCCAACTCTACATGGAAATCTATCAGTAGATTAGCTAAGCGTTAGTAATAATAATGGTGTACTGGTGAACTATACCTAGAGTAAAAACTCTACCGGTTGTTTGGTAGATGATGCCTACGACGTGATTAATTAGCCAGCGGTGTTCTGCATACTAGGTTCGGTAGAGCAAACTTACTTACAACTTACTTAAATTAGATGGGATTAACCTGTGGTGTATATCCTTTGCCCTACTTAGCTTTGATGCTTTTTTTTCATGATTTTTTGTCTAAGTCTCGATAACAAAATCCCATTGCTTCCAATTAACCTTACCGACCAAAACGGTGCAACTTTCACTGCTCAGCTGGCGGTGATGGTGTGGTAGGTGGACCTGGCTCTACTACTGAATTTACAAGAATAGTACAGCAGAAACCGTTTTCAAGGGCAGTCACTACCAGACCTCCAGGACTAATTGCTTCGATCGAATTCCATAATAAAGCAAACGCAAGAGGCGAACCAAAAAGACCTAACCAAAGGTCTGTTGATTGAGCCAAGTATTTAAGAAACTTGCGGGGAGAGATTGTTGCTTCCCCTTTTCTGATGCGGCGCTGTAGCTCTCTATAACCTGAACCCAGCACGACACCCACTGTTGTCGTAATGTAGCCTCCTATAAGCATCAGTAAAGAATTCGGTTCAGGATCTTGGTGTGCACCCAGAACTAAAAACTTTGGACTAAGTAGCCACAAGAAACCTATAAGACCAAAGCCAAATAATAAGAAACGAATAAATAAATAAATTAGCTTTTTCATAAATCATTTCTACTCCCATCCATAACAATTACCTTGTGGCCATTATTAGTCCAATAAGCTACTAAACCACCCCCTGATTGGTTATTCACACCTGAAGGGTGAAAAACTGGATAAAGTTTTTCAGTGACAGAGTTAAAACCATAGATCGAATCATTCCAGGCTGTGCATATCACTGAACTTGATGAAATATTTTGACAGGTCAAGAGAGAGGGATGTCGCACATTCAACCAGTCTCTAGGTTGATTTCCTCTAGGAATAGCTTCTAGTGTAAGTTGATGTTGGTCAATTATTTTTGCTTGATCATCGACTTCAGATAATTTCCAAAGAGTTATTTGATACTTTTCTTTATGTAATAAGTAAGGATCGAAATTATGAGTTACTGCATAGTAAGACCATTTATTATAATCATGAGTAATAACGAACCTCATATTGGTACTAAAAGCGGAAAAACCTGGTGGTGCTTTTAAGGATTTATATGTCGTAAATTCTAAGTTTTTGGCATTTTCAAAAACTACACCAAGCCTATTTTTATTGCTTAGATCCTTGACTAAGAAATAAATTTCATCTCCAGCAAACTCGGGTTCCATTGAACATTTATATGCTCCTCCCTCTAATGAAATTTCTCGACATAGATCTGTCTGGCTCTTTGAAACAGTTGGCTCACCTAGTTGAACATAGTGAAAAATACGATCACTATCTTTTTTTGAGACGATTAGGAAAACATCGCTTGGTTGTGAAGGGGTAATAATATATTCCCAATTAAAGGGAAAACTTATACTGTCAGAGACTTCTATCCACTTATTCTGGTGAATAGAAAAAAAGCCTTTTCCAGGAATAGAGATCAAAGTTCCAAAAGCTTTTGTCGCAACAACCTGTGTAAATGGATTTAGTAAATCTGTTAGTAAATCTGATGAAAGAGAGTTAATTTTTTTTGCTGTTTTTGCTGCGCATGGCTTATAACGACAAGCATTGCGAATATCTGAATAGGGAATCGAAAAAATTCCTCCTTCATTACCGAAAATAATAAGCTGGTCTTTTTCAAAGCTAACTCTCTGAGTGATCTCTTTCTTTTTATCTTTCTCTTCAAGATGGATTTCAGCTTTTAACAGAGGTGTTACATCTCGAATACGTTCAATTTGCTGAATAGCAAAGTTAACATAGCCTGAAACATCATCACTAGTTATTATCGAATTGGTTCTCTCTAGAACTTCTAAAGAACGAGTTACAAAGCTATCGTGAGTTTTATTATCAGAAATCGATGAGTATGGTGCATCTGAAAAAAGTAATGCATCTGTAATTTCGTTAGCCATATCTGCCAGAGCTACCTGTACTTTGTCTGATGGAGATATTGGCGTAGATGGTGGTAAATGAATCCACCTTGCCCTCCCAGCCGGAGAAGGCAATTTTCCTTTTTCTCCAAGTCGCTGAATCGCCTCTTGAGCAAAATAATCTGCTTCTCTTTCTATTTTTTTTGCAGCATCAGAAGAAGCGAAAAAAATACTTAAAAAATTTAAATTTCGATGAAGACATTTATGACCAAATTCATGCAAAATTATGTAGCGTAGATAGATTTCGGCTGTCGGATCGCTCAAATTAAAGTAATCTATTTTGCAACTTCCAAATGTACAACTAATCCTTGAACTGCGGAGAAGAGACTTATCTAAAAAAACGGCATCAAGTCCTGCATCATAAATCGCATCAGCATATTTGCATTTGGTTAGTTTTTTTAAATCTGGAGTCGTAGTGAAAACATTCAGACCATCTTCACTGAAAGGCTTGTTCAAAATGACTTGTATGTTACATTTTGAGTCAGTTGTGGAGACACTTGCTAGTTCGTCAAGCAACTCTTGAAGATGCTTTTCCTCTCTGGAACTAAGCTGACCTATAGTACCCTGACTAAGTGCTTTCTCTATTGCAGACTTACGACCGCTCCAGTGATTATTATCGAACACTAGCCAAGCAACAAGAGCTCCTGAGACAAGCAACACCAAGAATCTAAAGACAAACCTCTGACGATTATTCATATAATTTTTAAGGACTTAAAGCCTATATTGATTTTAGCTCAAGTTCCCAGAAATGTTTAATTCTGCAACAAAAATTTACACAAAAGGTATACTACTCCTTCATTACCTAGTTTCACAAACTGTAACTCAATCTTTTAAACCAGAAATTTTGAATGATAGTAAAAAAAATAAAAAACTATCCTAAAATAGGGTGCCAGCTTGATATTTATAAATTTATTTATTTAAAATATAAAACCTACGATAGGCTTGAGCAAAAGCTTTTGATTTCTGGAATCATGGCAATTATTTATATGATGTTTTGCGGATTTTGAACCGTATTGCTGTGTTTGGGTTTAACTTTTGCTCAATTTCCAATAATACCACTAATAAGTGTCATCTAAAATCCGGTCAAAAAACAATACGTCTAGGTGAGGATATCAGGGGGAGTAGGGGAGCAAGGGAGCAGGGGTAGCCAGATTTTATATGGATATTAGAAGTATGGGGAATTATCCGGATTTGCTCTAAGATAATTAAGACTTATACTATATCTAAATTTATAAATCAAAACTATGTCAACAAAAATTGGTGCTGAAGACTATTATGATAAATTTGCGGCCAAATATGACGAGGTGTTAAAGGCACCCAGTTCTAATGTCCAGTATGTCAATGAAGCCGTTAAAATCTTCCATCGACATAATCACCATCAAGGCAGTATTTTAGATATTGCTTGTGGGACAGGTATCCTAAGTGAATTGTTGCAAGGAGAGTTTGACTATACAGGGATTGATATTTCCAGTAAGATGCTAGATTATGCGGCAAAAAGGGGGTATAAAACCATCCACAAGCCCATTGAAACAGCCCTCACTCAAATTGATAGCCAGTCCTACGATTTTGTTTTTTGTTTAAGTTCATTACTGTTTGTGGAAGACGCGGCAACAGCTATTAAACAGATGAATCGGATTGCTCGCGAAACAATTATTTTTAGCCTTGATGAAACAACAGAGGAATATATTCAAAAGGTGCCTATTCCAGTTTATGAACACTCGAAACTTGCCCTCGACAATGCCATGGAAGATTATTTTATTGTAGGTTGGACTTCTCCCAGCCAAGGAATTACAATCCGAACTCGTATGATTTATATTGAAGCAAATAAATAGGATTTTTAATAGCAAAGGGAATCGGGAATCGGGAATCGGGAATCGGGAATCGGGGAACGGGAATCGGGAATCGGGAATCGGGAAACAAGATTGTTTTGCTCATTCCAGATAGCGTTACTAATAATACTAGTGTAGTTGTAAACTAGAGCCGAAAAAAAACTCTACCGGTTGTGTTGGAGATGATGCGTTCGCGTAGCGGTTCCTTACTGGCAGTCCCAGACGCTGCGCGAAGGGAACATCGCACCCAATTTCCCTTGATCAACATCTCTCCCACGCTACCCAAACTTCCCAAACTTACCACACGCCCAACAAACACCTGTAATAGCAATCCCTGTCGGAATTGTGAGAATTTTTGTTACCTTTTCCCGACTCCCGACTCCCGACTCCCGACTCCCGACTCCCGACTCCCGACTCCCGACTCCCGACTCCCGACTCCCGACTCCCGACTCCCTACTCCCTTTGCTAAGCCTGAGCCCAAACCCCTAAGCACTGAATTTTTTGTCAGAATACTAGAGTTGAAATGGTTAAGTCAGTAAAGGTAGTAAGCATGGACACGGTCCGCGAGTTGCATCAACAGCTAATCAACAAAGAACGCTCAGCTGTAGAAATTACCCAAGAAGCCCTAGATAAGATTCAAGCCCTAGAGCCTCAAGTCCAAAGCTTCCTCCACATCACCTCAGACTATGCTTTAGAACAGGCCAGTCAAGTAGATGCCAAAATCGCAGCTGGTGAAGAGCTCGGACCCTTAGCCGGTATACCCATCGGCATCAAAGACAATATGTGTACCCAAGGGATTCCCACCACCTGCGGCTCCCGGATTCTGGCCAAGTTTGTCCCACCCTACGAGTCAACAGTGACCCAAAAACTGAAAGATGCTGGGGCAGTAATGGTAGGTAAAACCAACTTGGATGAATTTGCCATGGGGAGTTCTACGGAAAACTCTGCTTTTCAACTTACTAAAAACCCTTGGAATTTATCCCATGTCCCCGGGGGCTCCTCCGGGGGCTCAGCCGCAGCCGTAGCTTCTGGGGAATGTCCCATTGCTCTGGGTTCTGATACCGGTGGTTCTATTCGTCAACCGGCTTCTTACTGTGGAGTAGTTGGCATGAAACCAACCTATGGTTTAGTATCCCGCTATGGTTTAGTGGCATTCGCGTCGTCCTTAGATCAAATTGGACCATTTGCTCGCACTGTAGAAGATGCCGCTATTTTACTGAATGCGATCGCAGGATATGACCCCAATGACGCTACCAGCCTCAAAGTAGACATTCCCGACTATACCCAATTCCTGAAACCAGACCTAAAATCTAACGGTAAAGTTAAGATTGGCATTATTACAGAAACCTTTGGAGAAGGCTTAGACCCAGTAGTAGAGAAAGCAGTCACTAAAGCCATTGATCAGCTCAAAGACTTAGGTGCTGAGATTCAGGAAATTTCCTGTGCCCGATTCCGGTATGGTTTGCCTTGCTACTACATTATTGCTCCGTCAGAAGCATCAGCAAATCTAGCTCGCTACGATGGGGTTAAATATGGCTTACGGGCATCAGATGCTGACAATCTCCTTTCTATGTACACCAAAACCCGTGCTGAAGGGTTCGGTGCAGAAGTCAAGCGCCGGATTATGCTAGGAACCTATGCCCTATCCGCTGGTTACTATGATGCCTATTATCTCAAAGCCCAAAAAGTTCGTACTCTGATTAAACAGGATTTTGAGGCAGCCTTTGAGAATGTCGATGTGCTAGTCTGTCCCACAGCTCCCTCCACAGCGTTTAAAGCTGGGGAAAAGACAGAAGACCCTTTAAGTATGTATCTGACTGACCTGATGACTATTCCAGTTAATCTGGCTGGGTTACCAGGGATGAGTATACCCTGTGGCTTTGATGAACAGGGATTACCCATTGGGATGCAGTTGATTAGTAATGTATTGCGGGAAGACCAGCTATTCCAAGTAGGTTATGCTTATGAAAAAGCAACCGAATGGCATCTAAGTCAACCGGTTTTGAAGGATGAAGGATGAAGTATCAAGATAATTGATTATGTTGATTGTTGCAGGATTTATAGCGATCGCTTACGCCTTAGTTTGTACCTCCGTGTTGCTGTTGCAACATAGGCTAATGTTTTGTCCTGCCTCAGTGATTGAAAATACACCAGCTGACTTTGGTTTGCCTTACGAAGAGGTTTGGTTACCAATATCCAATCAGGGTAAAGTTGACAAAATTCACAGCTGGTGGATTCCCTCTGACTCACCAAAAAGTAAGGTGATGCTATATCTGCACGGTAATGCCTCTAATATTGGGGGATATCTTGAAATAGCCCAACGGTTACATCAGGTCGGTTTATCCCTGCTGCTGATTGACTACCGAGGCTATGGTCGCAGCGAGGGGAAATTTCCTAGGGAATCCCAAGTTTATCAAGATGCTCAAGTAGCTTGGGATTATCTAGTCCAACAACGAGGCATCAATCCCCAAGATATTTTTGTCTATGGTCATTCCATGGGGGGAGCAATCGCGATTGATCTAGCGGTGCGTAACCCAGAAATGGCAGGCTTGATTTCGGAAGGCTCATTTACTTCCATGCGGGATATGGCAGATTATGAGAGAAAATATGGTTTCTTGCCGATCGATCTTCTGCTTACCCAGCGGTTTGACTCAATTAGTAAAATCAAGTCACTCCAAACACCTATATTCTTAATCCATGGCACTAGTGATGCCACAGTTCCTGCTAGTATGAGTCAAGTCTTGTTCGATGCTGCTACAGTTCCTAAACAGCTTTGGCTAGTTCCTGATGCAGGTCACAATGATTTGACAACTGTTGCTACTTCCGAATATCAGCAGAAAATTGGGGAATTTGTAACACAGGTTTATGTAGGAAAAGCTATAGCTTAGCGTTATAGTATTTAGCCCTATAGTATTTCACGGGTTTTTTCTAATCCCGCCACAAAGCAATACCCCCCAATAACCCAGCAACATTGGGCACTACTTTTACATTGGGGGGTAGCTCAAAGTTAATTTTTTTGGCTTCACCACCACCAATGTAAAGGGAATTATAATTAAACAAACGCTCCAGGGATGCGATCGCTTTTTTGAGACGGTTATTCCATTTCTTCTTACCATCTTTCTCTAAAGCCGCTCGCCCCAACTGTTCTTCGTAGGTTTCCCCTTTACGAAAAGGATGGTGTCCCATTTCCAGATTTGGCACCAGCTTGCCATCTACAAATAAAGCCGAACCAAACCCTGTGCCTAGGGTAATCGTCAATTCCACTCCCTGGCCAGTAATTGCTCCTAATCCTTGCACATCGGCATCATTAGCTACCCGCACCGGTTTGCCTAAGCGTTGAGATAGGGTAGTAGCCAGATCAAATCCCTCCCAATCGGGATCGAGGTTTACCGCCGTATAGGTTATCCCATTGCGCACCACTCCAGGAAATCCCACCGATACCCGTTCAAAATCCCCTTGTCCGAGAGCTAGGGATGCGATCGCATCAATAATAGCATCCGGCTTAGGAGGTTGGGGTGTTTCTAAGCGACTACGTTCGGTGATGGGATTACCCACTTCATCTAATACCATCACCTTAACGCCACTGCCACCAATATCTACGGTAAGGGTATGGATTGGGCTATTGTTTTGATTCATCAGGTATTTTAGTTCACGGTTCACAGTTTACTGTCAACGGTCAACAGTCAACAGTAAACGGTCAACGGTCAACAGCCAACAACAAACATTATCGATTAAAAAGACCTAACTTATGCTTGTAATAGTTTTTGCCTAGCACGTTCAGCACGAGCTGGAGCACTAGCCATTACCTCTGCCATCTTTTCGAGCATTTCTCCTGGGTAATTTTCTAAAACCCTGGTAGACATAGAAATACGACCTTTGCCTTCATCCAAGTTAATAATCATTACCTGGATCACTTGACCGATTTCAAACACTTTGGAGAGGTCTTCAACGAAATTTTGGCTTACTTGCTTAATGTGCAGCAAGCCATTGGTTTGATTAAAGTCCACAAACACACCAAAGGGCTTGATCGCAGCTACTTTACCTTCCACTAATTGTCCGATTTCTAGCTCAGAGAAAGTAGCAGCACGCACAGCTTCCCGCTGAGAAAGCACTAGCTTATTGCGATCGCGGTCAGCTTCTAGGAAAGTGACTGTTAGTTTCTGACCAATCAAGGAATCTAGATGGTCGTGCTGACTCAAGTGCGATCGCGGAATAAATCCCCGCAATCCGCGCACATCCACGGTGACACCACCTTTATTCACTCCAGAAACCCGGACATCTAATGATTTTCCATTGTCTTGGAGTTCAACTAACCCATCCCAAACCTGCTTAATCTCCAGCTGACGCCGGGAAAGGGTAACTTGACCATCGGCATTCTGCTCCCGAATAATCAGGAAATCCATTTCCTCATTCAAGGGCAGTACTTCCGACCAATCGAGATCCAATTCTAAGGAAACTTCACTAATTGGTAGATAAGCCAGGGACTTACCACCGATGTCTACATAAGCACCATCGGTTTCGTAGTTATGTACTCTGCCACGAACCACCTGTCCCTGTTTAAACTCATAGTCGTATTCTTCTAGGGCTTGAGCAAAATCATCCATAGAAAAGGATGAATTGCTGGTGGTCGAAGAGGTTGATTTTGAATTCATGATGATTAACGGTTTAAAATCAGTGATGATTTCTGATATGGGATCAGCTGCTTAAAAAGTTGGGAGCCGGTGACAGTTTAGTCAAGTTTTTCCCTAAAGAGCTGCAAAACGTTAGCCCACGCATCAGTAGCTGCTTTTTCATTGTAGCTAGCCCGTTGGTCACAGAAAAATCCGTGGTCTGCTCCATCGTAACGAAAGACACGATAATTAATTTTATTTTTCTCAAGAGCAGCCTCAATCTGATCAACCTCTTCTGCTGGAATGCTAGCATCTTCCATGCCAAAGAAACCATAGAGTGTACCGTTAATCTCTGGTGTGCGAGTAATAGTTGGTTCACCACCGCCAGGAGTCATAGTAGTAATCCCAGCGCCATAGAACGAAGCAGTAGCTTTAATATCGGGTAAGGTAGCAGCCAGATAGGCAACATGACCGCCGAAACAAAAGCCAATAGAGCCGATGGAGTTATCTTGCACAGGGGTTTGACTCCTCAGGTAATCGATGGCCCCGAGTATGTCTCCCAGCAGTTCAGCTGCTCTGGTTTGTGCCTTGTATTCCTTGCCAATCTTAATGTCTTCAGTGGT
Source organism: Moorena sp. SIO3I6 (assembly GCF_010672095.1). Lineage (NCBI taxonomy): Bacteria > Bacillati > Cyanobacteriota > Cyanophyceae > Coleofasciculales > Coleofasciculaceae > Moorena > Moorena sp. SIO3I6. The sequence continues at coordinate 9,771 of NZ_JAAHHU010000069.1, forward strand.
GTAACCTGTCTCAAAGCCTGGGGCTTGGCGTTGATAGAGTGCCGGAGCGATCGCAACATAGCCTTCTTTGGCAAACCGTTCTGTGATATCCCGGATATGGCCATTCACCCCAAAAATTTCTTGCAGCACCACAATTCCAGGAAGAGGTCTTTCTGCCACCGGCATTGCCAGGTAAGCTGCTATGTCTAGATCACCATTGACCACCTTGACGGTAATGGTACGAATTTCGCTATGTGTCATAATCGATTTGGAAGGATGTGAAGCTCTTGCTTGGCAGTTATAGATGCTAAGCTAAAGGTTTTCTTGGCTTTCTGAATTCAGCGCCAATTCTACAGCAGTAGCTTAACTCTAAATTATACCTGTATTTAATAAATAAATAATAAGTTAATTAACTAGTTTACTTAATTGGATAGTTCAGTATAGTCCAGAGTATAAATTAAAAATCTATTAATTTTTATTGATTTTTATTGATTTTTATTGACTTAGTTATTTGGGAGCTAACTTAGTTATAATTAGCTAATTTTTAAACGATAAGCTATTAGGGATCAGCGATAAGCTATTAGGGATCAGCTATCAGCCTAGGCTCTACAGATGGTGCTACTTGAGATGGTATCAGCGTGTCGCGTATCAGCTAATGCGCTACTTGAGATGCTACTTGAGGTGCTATCAGGTGACGGCTGAATCATTACTACCGAGACTTTGAATTCGATAAAATCTCGAACTATTAAATTATCCCAAATCTTATTTTAAGCTGACCGCTGAACGCGCACGCGTGAGCTTTTAGCTCACGGCTGATAGCTGAATGCTTACATTATAGCTGAAGTGGATAGCAAAATTTGAACGAAAAGTTTAAAATATAAAATTTACCATATAATAGTGATAAACAGGGGATTTTGGAGACTCTGTAATGGTTCAGTATCATATTCAACAAGATAGTGAAATACCTGCCTCGAAGCAGCTATTTGACCAAATTCAGTTTGCGATCGCATCCCGACAATATTCCCCAGGTCATAAACTGCCCAGTACCCGTCAGCTAGCGATGGAGACGGGTTTGCACCGCAATACCATCAGCAAGGTATATCGGCAGTTAGAAGAAACAGGACTAGTAGAGTCCCATGCTGGGTCAGGCATTTATGTTAAGGCACAGGGTCATGAAGGGGGTAATCGACGTCAGGTTGGCATTCTTAACCAGTTTTCCCCCGAAGCTTACAAGGTTGTTCAAGATAGCCTCAATCAACTTCTCGGACAAGGTTGCTCCCTTAACCAAGCTAGGGAACTATTTTTGTCGGAGATTGACTGGCGGTTACGGTGTAGCGCTAGGGTACTGGTGACAGTAGAGTCACGAGACATTGGTGCTGGAGAATTGATGGTGCAGGAGTTAGAACAATCCTTGGGAATCCCGGTGCAGTTGGTGCCAATGGAAGAACTCTCGGAAGCTTTGGATCAAACTCACTCGGCGACAGTAGTTACTAGTCGCTATTTTATCGGTAAAGCAGAAGGGATTGTTGCCCCTAAATCTGTCCGTGTCATCCCTGTTGATATTTATGACTATGAGCCAGAAATTAAGCTAATTAAGAATCTCTCCAAAGGTAGCCGTTTAGGAGTGGTTAGCATCAGTTCTGGGATTTTAAAAATAGTAGAAATTATTATCCATAGTCTACGGGGAGATGAGTTGTTAGTGATGACGGCTCAGATTAAGGACAACTACAAACTAAAAGCTCTGGTTCGTAGTTCCCAGATAATTATTAGCGATCAAGCAAGTTATCAAACTGTTAAAGAGGCCATCTTAGCTGCTCGTGAAGATATTATTCGACCACCCAAGCTGATCCGTTGTGAAAACTATATTGGTAGCAAGTCGATTAATCTGCTCAAACGGGAACTGGGTTTGGGTTAACTTAACGGTTTGATGGGATTAAAGCTATGGGATATTATGGATTATACCGCTAAAAATATCAAAAAAAGTTGTGCAGCAGTGTGACAACATTACCCCATAAGCTAAATTAATTAGTTTAAATTTACTAGTTGAACGAAAGTATTTAAATTACTAAAAATTATCCGAAAATAATGCTCATAAAAATTTTCCTATTTTCGGTGCCAATACTACTACTGGTAGCCTGTAACTCTAAAGCTGAGCCATCAGTTGAGCTACCAGACTTTCAATGTTACGGAGAACTGCCAAAACAACTCCAAAAAAACATTGGGGAATATCGACTTGCTCAAGGTTCTGACTTTGTGAAGTCAATTCGCTCCTTTGATCAAGAAGATATAAATGTGCAGCTTACCTGTACTATCTTCACCGCTGATTTTAATAGGGATAGTCTCAAAGACTACGCCGTGTTACTAGTAAGCCAAGAAAATGCTGAGCCTAAATTTCAGCTTCTACTTAATCAGGGCAAGGGCAAGGAGAGCTCCAGCAGTGACTAGGGAATATCAACGCCTTAGTGAACCATCTGAAGGTGTGATTTACACCTCAATGAGATTCAAGCCTCCAGGAAAACTTGGTTCTGCCCAGCGTGATTATTTTCCCTTGCAGCCAGGAACACCGGAACGGGAGACGTTTGAGTCCCAACCAGCGATTAGGCTGTGGAAAGCGACAACTGATCAGGCCACTGGCAAACCTCAAGATTTGGAACTGAGCACCATCGCTTTCGGTTCTGAAATTTTTTATTTCGTGGAAGGGGAACTCAAAACTATTGAGCTTGGTGACTAGTACTCTGGTATTGTAATTTTGAGGGTTAGGGCTTAGCTTAAGTTCCGGTACCTAAGGCTATCATCCTAATCCATAAACTTTAAATATATCATATCTAGGTGAGGTCTGACAGCAATATCAAAAACCTAGCTGGATTAGTGTGAAAACTTTTTATATAAAGTAAAATTTCTCTAGGGTTGACAGTTCTTTGGTTGGATCACAAGCAACCGAAATTCACTGCCAACAAGAAGATCAGCAAACATCAACGCCCCGACCTGATCAGTCCAGCAAGGGTATCTTTAGGTACATCATATGAAGAACACGAATTCTGGTGTAGGAGTGCAAATTGATCAAGAGCCTCAAACTTTACCATCACCACTTAAACCAGTAGTAGAACTTAACTCGAACCTTAGCCATCCCCCTTCTATCGAGCAAATCGTCGCAGAGGCTCATGGTCACAAAGCTTCTGACATTCATATTCGAGTGGGACAGGTCCCCAGATTTAGGATTCGGGGCAAGATGTATGTGGCTAAACGTCATACCAAGGTCACAGTGGAAGTCTTTGAGGCATACCTCAATGAGATTCTCACTCCGGCTCAGAGGAAGCAGTTTGCTGAAGCCAAAGAACTGGATACTGCTATTTTTTACCCTGGCTTAGTGCGCTGTCGGGTGAATTGTTTTGACTCCCTAAACGGCGGAGCCATTGTGCTGCGATTAATCAGCCTTGATGTTCCTTCAATCGATGATTTAACTCTACCGCAAGTTTTAAAAAAAATAGTTAGCAAGGGTCAGGGAATTATTTTAGTTACCGGTCCGACAGGATCAGGTAAATCAACGACTCTTGCGGCGATGATTCGCCATCTCAATGAAACAGAGTACAAACATATTGTTACCATTGAAGACCCGGTTGAATATGTCCACCGCTCCCGAAAGTGCCTGATTAGTCAGCGAGAAGTGGGATTACACACCCATGAGTTTCACCACGCTCTGCGGTCTGTGTTACGGGAGGATCCCGATATAATTCTAATTGGGGAAATGCGCGATCGCATCACAGTTGATACTGCCCTGCAAGCTGCCCAAACCGGTCATCTGGTCTTGGGTACTCTACACACTCGCAATGCCATCAGCAGTATTAACCGTCTGTTGAATCTCTACAATCCTGATGAACAGTCAGCGATCCGCATCCAGATTGCTGAGTCCCTGTTGGCAGTTATTGCCCAACTCTTAGTACCAACCATCGATAAGGGTCGGATTGCGGTTCATGACATTTTAATCAATACCCCAACTGTACAGGATTACCTGCTTAAGGGAGAAGATGGGGATGTGTTCCGACTGATGGAAACTGAAACCATTGAAGGAATGCAAGTTATGAATCAGGCTCTCTACAACTACCTAATTGATGAAAAAATCACACCCACCGAAGCCCTTAAAGTGTCTCCTGATCCCCAGGCTTTGATACGCCAGATGCGCACTGGTGGTATAGATGCTTCCGCCTCGGCTCGTGATTGGATGAATGAAGGTTAGGAGGTTGTCTGTCAGAATTTAGAATTAAGAATGCATTCTAAATTCTACATTCTACATTCTAAATTCTAAATTCTACATTCTCAATTCTTACCTTTTACCTTGCTTCGCCAACTTCTTCTTAGACAGCTTCCGCAAACGAACTGACTGAGGTGTAATCTCCACCAGTTCATCGGGTCCAATATACTCCAAAGCCCGTTCCAAACTCATCTCCATTGGGGCTTGTAACTGCACTAATTCATCCCCAGTGGCGGAACGATGGTTAGTTAACTGCTTCGTTTTACAGACATTTAGATCTAAGTCCTGAGGACGATTGTGTTCCCCAATAATCATGTTTTTGTAAACCTTAGTGCCTGGTTTAATAAAGAATACACCACGGTCTTCTCCATTTTTCAGGGCATAGAAGGTAGCCATCCCTTCTTCAAAGGCTACAATTACTCCATTGCGGCGAGTTTCTAATTCCCCAGTCATGGGACGATATTCTAGGAAGCTATGATTCATGATCCCTTCACCTTTGGTCAAGCGAAGGAAGTCCCCCCGGAAACCAACTAAGCCACGGGCAGGAATCACAAAATCGATTTGGGTGCGACCATTGGCACCCACTTGCATATCTTGCATTTCCCCTTTGCGCTGTCCTAAACGCTCGATACAGCTACCCACGGCTTCTTCTGGCACATCTAGCACTAGATATTCAAAGGGTTCACAAGGTTGACCATTAACTTCCCGGTAGATTACTTGGGGTTGGGAAACTTGGAACTCATATCCTTGGCGACGCATGGTTTCGATCAGAATACCCAGGTGTAGCTCTCCACGACCAGATACTAGGAATTTATCGGGGGAGTCAGTGGGTTCTACCCGTAGTGCTACGTTTGTTTCTAATTCCCGGAATAAGCGATCGCGTAATTGTCGCGAAGTTACAAAGTCCCCTTCCTTACCCGCAAAGGGGGAATCATTCACGCAGAAGGTCATTTGCAAGGTAGGCTCATCTACCTTAATTAGGGGTAAGGCTTGGGGTTCATTGGGACAAGTAATGGTTTCACCAATATTGGCATCAGCAAACCCAGCTACCGCCACGATATAACCAGCTGATGCTTCTTTTAGGTCAACTCGCTTGAGTCCTTCAAATCCCATCAACTTGGTAACTTTTGCCTGAACTATGTCCCCAGTATCCTTAACTAAAGCAGCTTGTTGACTGGCCTTAATAGTTCCGTTGTGAATTCTGCCAATCACAATGCGACCTAGGTACTCGGAATAGTCCAAGGTGGTGACTTGTAGTTGTAGCGGCTTGGCAGGGTCTCCTACTGGTGGCGGGACATGATGCAAAATCGCTTCAAACAGTGGTTGCATATCTACCGCTTCTGCGTCCAAATCTTCTTTGGCGTAGCCTTGTAGACCGGAGGCAAATAGGTAGGGAAACTCACACTGGTCATCGTCTGCTCCTAATTCTAGGAACAGATCCAGCACTTTGTCGATGGCACCATAAGGGTCCGCTTGGGGTCGGTCAATTTTATTGACCACTACAATCGGGCGCAGTCCTTTTTCCAGAGCTTTTTTCAGGACAAATCGGGTTTGAGGCATTGGTCCTTCATTAGCATCCACAATTAGGATGCAGCCATCCACCATACCCAATACCCGCTCTACTTCTCCACCAAAGTCAGCGTGACCGGGAGTATCAACAATATTAATTAGGATGTCTTTGTACCGAACGGCGGTATTCTTAGAAAGAATAGTAATACCCCGCTCCCGCTCTAAATCGTTGGAGTCCATGACGCAGTCTGGAACGTCTTCCCCTTCGCGGAAGATACCGGATTGTTTGAGTAGAGCGTCAACTAAGGTAGTTTTGCCGTGATCGACGTGAGCAATAATAGCAACGTTGCGAATTGGGAGAGTCATACCAGCGCCTGGAAATAGGTAGCAGCAGTTACAATTTTTTCTAAAGATTTCTTAATAATTCTAGCTTACCTTGGGAAGACCCGAAGAAAAATAGCTGGTGTTCCACTTGTAGCATCCGGCTAAGCTAAACCTATGTATAGCAAAGGGAGTAGGGAGTAGGGAGTAGGGAGTAGGGAATCGGGAATCGGGAGTAGGGAATATGGCATCAAAAATTATCACAATTGATTTAGTTACCCTATCAAACTATGCCGTCTTGATAGGTTTGCGTTCGCGAAGCGGTTCCAAAGGAAAATCCCGTAGCGTGACCATTCGCGTAGCGTGGCCTTTTGGCCAAGGTCAATCTTTGCTCCTAGTGCCATCAGTTGTGGGTTACCTGTTACTGGGTAAATCATGAATTGATCAACTGCTGACAGTGGTAAGCGATCGCGTTTCAGTGGATACCTTCTTCTGATTGTCAACCGGGGGCTGAGGAGGTGCTGACTCGTTCTCAGCCTTCAAACGCAGAGTAAAGGATTTATCAACATAGATACCTTTGGAATCCGTGCGACGGACAATCACGGTATGGCTGGTGTCTGTTTTGAAATTAATCAAGCTTTGCTCGGTAAGAGCCAGTTTATTCTCCTTCAACATAAACCGCCCGCCAGCATCATCAATTAATGAGTAGGTATACCGTTCTCCTGTTTTTGGATTAGTCGGGGATAGGATACCAACTACAGTTCCTGGTTTGATCTGATCAGGGATACGTTGATCAGCTTGGTCAGAGTTTTGGGATCTTTGGGGAACGTTTTCCTGAGTTGTGCTGGTATCTTGGTGATGGTTTTGGTCAGGTAAGCTAGCGTTTTGAGCAAGGCGATACAGGTCAGTAAAGAAGTTATTGAGAGGTTTAATCCCACCCTTAGCTGCCTCGACTTCCACTAACTCACTGTTGGTCAATTCTTGAATAACGGAGGATATAGAAGGGTGGGTAAAACTGTAGAGACCTTCCTCATAAGATTCCAAAACAGCTGATAAAGATAGATTATCTTCACCGCTCGATGGTGGGGATTGTTTAAATTTAATCTGATCTAAGGGCAAGAACAAAGTAGAGGATTTAGCTAAGTTTAGCTTAGCTTTATTTTCATTACTATCTTCAAATTGTATCGGTAAAACATTAGGGCTTGTTGCCACTGGGCTGGTGAACAGAAGTAGACCATACTTCTCTAAGCTTAAGTCTTGATTGTTTTGGTCTACAGTTTCCTCAATAGCAACCGTTTCAGAGACCGTTTCAGGGGTTGAAGATTGGTCTATCTCGCTCTCACTGATGGTAGTTAGCAAATCATCCATGGAATAGATGCTTGATTCGCTATCTTCTATATCTTCTCTGGGCACAATATTCTCAGGTTGCCCTGTTTTTGTAGAGGATTTTCCTATCCTCAGCCGAATCGGCAGCCGTTGATAGTTTATCTGTAGCGCAATTACTCCCCATCCTCCAAGAGATACCACTGCCCAGCCAAACAACCATCGGTATAGTGGTTTATTGGAGAGGGCGTTCAAGGGGGTTGAAGTAACCGATTGATTTGCTAAGGCAGACTCTGGTGTTGAAATAAAATTATTAATGATAGTATCCTGACCTTCCCCTCTAGTTTGTGGCTGATTTGGGGAAATCTCGATCAACTCCCTCTCTTGGGTAGCAGATAAGAATTCTGAGTGCAATTGTTGTAGAGTTATCCAGGTTATTGGTCCAACAATACCATCCGCATTCAATCCTAGTGCTTGCTGGAATGTAGAGACAGCAGCAAAGGTATTGGAACCGTATACACCATCCACTGGCTGTTGGTAGTTTCCTAACTGTTGCAGTATAGTTTGTAGTCTAGTGACAACTTCCCCTTTACTCCCCAAACGCAGTGTTGGGGGGACATTTATTCCTGGTAAAGACCGTCCCTGGACTGTTTTGAGATTACTGAATCGAGAGTTTTGAGCAATTGCGATCGCTTCTGGAGCAGTGATGCTCTTGGAGGGTTTCCCCAGCCGAGGGGATTGGTTGGGCTCTTGAGTGGGCGTGCAGATAATGCTGTCACTGTAGTCAAGACTAGCAGTGGCATTTTTGCAGTGGCTGTAGGCTAGTAGTAGGAGAGTAGAGGGGTCAGGCATATAGCGTTTTTATCTAGGTTGTAAACACACCTCTTGCTTTAAAAGGCAAGAGGTAAGAGGCATGCATGCTAGAGGGGAAAGAGATCCGGAGTTTTATTCGACAATAAAAAAAGACCTCCTCGGTTTACATCTGATGGAGAAACGCTATAGACAGCACTTGAGTCTAGTAAGCTTTGCACAATTTATTTTGTCAACCCGGATATTTTAGTGAGGAAATTTGTAAAGTTTTGTAAACTATGGTAAAGGGAGCAGGGAATAGGGAGTAGGGAGTAGGGAGTAGGGAGTAGGGAGTAGGTAATAAGGAAAAAATCTCTGTACCTCATAGCTATTAAAAACGCTATATAGCCATTTTCTCTCCCATGAGCTACAAAGCGTTCCCCCTAAATCCCCCTTAAAAAGGGGGAGTTTGAGGTTGATAACCGTACCTCATAAATTCAATAAATGCTATAATTAAATATTATTAATTATCAAAGTATAGCCTTCAAAAATAAAACAGCTTTTTATTGGCTATTTCAATAGCCCATTCCCCAATAATAGTACGCTCACTGCCACAAGCAAACTTAAACAACCTATAATCACACCCGTTTTTACCCATATAGATACGCTGTTAGGATTGCTTTTAGAGTCAGCGACGTTAATAGTATTGCCCTTTCCGTTTTCGATTTTATTTGTAGTAATAGTTTTGCTGTTATTAACACTACCGCTATTATTGTTGTTGGAATTGGTGATGACATCACCGCCATCTGTGTTGATAGTATTATTTTCAACCATATTGTTGATATTTTCTATTCTAGTAACATAACATTCATTATACCAATTATCTATATTATCTATATTAGATGTAGCTTGATTATCTCCCACAGTTTTAATAACTATGGGATCATGATCTAATATCTCATCAATAACCTCTTCTGGCTGGAGTGCCTTCCAGCTTTTACGACGCATGCTCTCTTTTGCAGATATCAGGCTTGTCTTAAGCGAAGGTAGTTCAGTAAATTCTCCAATAATACGCTCAACTTGCTCACAGGCATCAGGCGTTCCAATATTTTTTAGTTGCCGTAGAATGTCATCTCTTAATCTAGCCACCCTATCCCTTGGACCCAAGACATGAACTTCACCATTACTATAATCGGGATCTTCGTGATAGGGATATTGCCTAACCAACCAGATATATAGATCAGCTAACTGTTTCTCATTAAGATTAAGGTTTAACTCACTGGAAAACGAAAAATTGCGCTTAGCAACTGACTCAATCAACTCTCGTCCAAGATTTGGTTCTTGCTCAAGAATCGACCATATACTAGACCAACTGTCAGCAGTGTGGTAGTCGAATAGCAATGTTAAGGCAATGATCACTCTGTCACGTTCATCTTTGTTCAAAGGCAATGGCAATGAGCTCAATGTTTGTAGATATTCTCTAGCTTTCTCTCTAGCTTCATCCGATCCATGTTTTAGAAGCTCTTCTAACAGATGCCCCATACATTGGGGCTTTATGGATTGATTTTTAGCCTTTTTTAAAATAAAATCGCTTAGATAGTCATCCCAACATTTTTCAAAGAGTCTAATTATAAATATATAGTCAGACTGTTCATTTTCTTTATCGATCAGGATATCCAAAGTTTCAATTACCTGATCAGGAGCCTTTGAGTAAACTATCTTTACTAACTCTAAACAGCTGTTATAATTTTCGCTTCCAAGAGGAAAAGCGATGATCACAGGTGCCCAAATGCGCCATGTCTCAGATGGAATAGTTTCAAGAATCTGTGGAGCTTTGTTTAGAAGCAAAAGAAAAGCCCTACAACCCGCCAATGCTGGCCGATTAACTTTATTCTTACCAATCCAATCAGTATTTATATCTTTCTGATTTATAATATAGTTTTTGGCACCTTGAATAATCCTAGTGCGAGTAGGTTCATCAGCCTCTTTCCACCCTGGAAGCTTAGTTAAATCAGGTTCAAATTCATTAGAATAGTGTCGGCTGTCTGGCTTAAGGGTCATTTCCATATTCAACTGCCACCAAGCTGATAAGTTACCATCTTCTAATTCATTCAATCTAAAAATAACTCTCTCTCTAGGAGATGGTGCTAATAAGTTTTGTTGAGGACGGTGATTCCGAGCTTTTTTTGAAGCTTGTTGTCCCTGTTCACTATAATTAAAATAAGAACTAAATTGCTCAGAAAGCCATTTTGGATTAGCAAACTTATAATACCATTCAATAGTCCTATCAATCGATGCTGTATTATTTAGCTCAAATGTATCGTAGATTCTCTGGGCAAAATGTTTATGTAGTTTCTCCCATCGTGACCTAAGCACTTCATCTCGCATCCAATCCTGATCGTGATCAGCAAGCCTAGGTTTTAGGTAGATATCTCCTATTATATCTAATCCGAAATCAGAGTCAAATTTTCCTAAGTTAATTAGTACGTTTAGAAACTTATCACTATTGCTATATTTCTTTATAAAATCTGCTTTTAATCTTGGTTGCCTCAGCCATTTTTCTTTAAGCATTGGTACAAGTGTATAGCTGATAAACACTCGGTAGCAATTACTAATGGGAATAGCTAAAAAATCAAATAACTCATCATCTGTCAAATAAATGCGCTTATTACACAGTGCTTGTAGGCAATAGCCCTTAAGCCTGTCCTGCTCATCCTCTAGAAGGGGATTAAGGGCTAACGGTTTGAGTTTGAGTATTGAATTCTTATCTCCAATCTCCCCAATAGCTTGAACAGCACTAATCCTAAGTTCAATGGTTTCAGCTGAATCAGTTGCTAAGGTAACCAATTCATTTTGGAGTTCCTTCAGTTGACAGAAGTGAGCCATCGTGATAGCTGTATATCGTGCCTCAATTGGCTTAGTTGCATCCACAATATATGGACGAAGTTGTTCCGCAAGCTTAGGATGTTTAAGTTTCTCGTACTCGTATAAGTGGTAGTTAATTAGTTTTTGATTTATTTTTCCTTGCTCATACTGCCTCAATAAATTGGAAACCACCGCTTCTTGCACACTAGGCTCTGGAGGTATATCGCTGTGAAGTAAAACATCAGGATCAGTGCTAAGAATTACCTCACGTATCTCAGGTATCATGGTGGCTAACCATGCAGCAGTTTCATGGAGCTGAGGAATCAATTTATCCTCAGGGTCCTTAGATAACTGCTCAGGGTCCTTAGATAACTGCTCAGGGTCCTTAGATAACTGCTCAGGGTCTTCATCCTCAGATAAATAGAAGCGCCTCTGGAAGAAGGACACAGAGACATTATGTTCCTTCAAATACCATGCTGCTAGAAACTCAGCATAGGTCTGATGAGACCACCCAATACGCTTTTCACCACGGGATGAGAACAAGCCAGTATCTAAAACCTCTTTGATAGCTGGTTCACTGATATCAAAATTATTGCTATTAGCAACTTCCTCCCCAATGCAGAGATTTTCAATTAGAACTAGCTCATCTTTAGATCGAGCACAATCTGCATATGTTCCATTACAAACAGCAACTCGATTGGCAAAAATTGTAACAGCCGCAATCCGAGCAGCAATGATCAGGCGCTGGTTTCGATTGAAATCACCAATAGCACCTGAGTCACAACGGCTAGAATTACTTTCTTCGCATAAACAGCGACAGCCGTCAAGATAAAGTTCATAAATACTATTATTTTCGAGAGACTGATAACGACGCCAATTGTTCAGAAGAAAGTTTAGGGTGATCGGCTTGATAGCTAGGGGCACAAGATTTTTTTTATAAACTTCTTCTAAGAAAGTGTCTGGATCAATTTCGTTAGCTTCTGCTGCTTTGACAACATCTTGACGACGAAGTGGAACTAGCTGATATATTCCTAGGGAATCTTTACCAAAAAGTTCCTTGAGACCTGGCTCAAGACCAGATGGTAAAACAGCTGTTCTACAGGCAATCCGAAGAGTTAAACGCTCAACATGCTCCTTATACTTTTTAAGCTCATAAACTAAAATACGTGCCAGTGTTTGTATTCGTAAAAGGCATTCATCAAGACTATCTAAAAATATGTGAAGCCTATGGCTTCCAGATTGCCACTTAGTAAATTGCGGGCTTTCAAACAACTCCTTCTTTAGTGTATCTTCTTTAGAAAAGAATCCAATATCAAGTGACAGTATTTCATCGTCTGTATTGTTAAGCTCAGCAGTAACCTTCTCTTCTTCCTCCTTCATGGCTTGAGTCTTGCCGATGCCTGGTTCACCGAGGAGTATTAAGCAGGGTATTTCAGAAATTTCCCTAAAGGTTACCAACTTAGGATTGGGATTGTAACCGTTGACCGATTTAACCTCTGGATCGGATAAGTAACCATCATAACCTAAATAGAAGCGATCAGAGGGAGAACACCAAAATCGCTGCCAGTTATAAATCTGATTCGACATGTTCTAGGGTTTACAGAATAGATAAGGTTTTGTCTTGATGCAGTCGCTCATGGGGAGGGGCTGTGTGCGGAACCTGCGTCCGCACCTTGTAAGCCCCGTGGAAACCCCCAAGACCGCGCTGCATCGCTTCCTATGATAACTATAAAAATCTCTAGCAATCCGTGTAGGAATTGTGATAATTTTTGTTTCCTATTCCCTATTCCCTATTCCCTGTTCCCTATTCCCTGTTCCCTATTCCCTTTCCTATACCTCACCCAATTAAAACCCGAAATATTATAGCAGCTAATTTCGATAATAGCATTTAACTGTGCCACTTGTCAAAGTGACCTAATTTCAAAACAGCTCAAAAATCTGTCATGGTATAAAATAATCTAGTGTGCAATCTCTACCATCCACGTAAAAGAGACACTTGTGCAATCGACACAAGACAAAACCAGGCTGCATTTAAACCAAAAACTGCATTCTACCAATAGTTTTGCTCAATAGTTTGGGAATTATTAGAGCAATTCCTAACAGTTATGCCAAAGGGATTTTCAGCAAACTACTAGTTAATTAGCTGTTAATGTAAGCTATCAGCTATCAGCTAATGCGCTACAGATGGTGCTACTTGAGGTGCTATCAGCTATCAGCCTATGGGCTACGTGAAATGGGGGTTTTCCCCAGACTTTCTATTTTATTTGAAGCTGACCGCTGACGGCTGACCGCTGACGGCTGACCGCTGACAGTTTACTGTCAACAGTTACCAATTAACAAAACGCGCTTCATCTAAAACAGGAAAACAACCATGAAAATCGAAGCAGAAAACTCAATTCGCGTTACCCTGGAAAATTACGAGGTTTTTGATAATGATATTGCTTCAGGCTCTAAAGCAGTCAGAATCGAAGACATTGAAAGCAACGGCATAATCAGAATTGACTGGACAGAAAGTGATGGTGTTGCTGGCAAATACCATATCGGTATCGCTCACTTTGATGAAGTGGATGGAAAAGCCAAACTAAAACTACAGGTTAACGGTATTGAAATTGACACCTATACTTTGGAGAAAAACCTTGGTGGAGATGGACCCAACTCCCTTAACTATGTCGGTTTCACTGACTCTCTCAGCAATGGTGATCCTAATCCAAATCCTATCTTTAAGGATGTACAACTTGCCCCAGGCGATCGCATCGAAATTGTTGTAGAGGCAGATAGTCTTGATAATGAGACCTTCGAGTTAGGGCGAATTGACGCCATCGAATTTACCTCTGCTGAAGTGGATCTGTTCTGGCATAATTCTCAGACTGGTGCCATGGGAGCTTGGCGGATGCATGGGGTCATGGGTACTGACCTAGATGAGGCAGTGACGATTCAAATGGAATCAGTTAACAGTGACTGGGAGATTCGTGCTGCTGGAGACTTTAACGATGATAGCCACAAAGATATGGTTTGGCGCAATACCGTTACTGGAGACATTGGTATCTGGTTAATGAAGGGTTCCCAGTTCCAAGAAGCAGTATCCATCGTCCCAGTCTCAGACCTTAACTGGCAAATCCATGGCACAGCAGATTTCAACGGTGATCAGCAAACCGATCTGCTGTGGCGTAATCACTCCACTGGCGAAAATGCAGTTTGGCTGATGAATGGCACTGAGCTAACTCAGGGAGTACTAATCAAATCAGAATCAGCCGACAGTAAATGGAAGATGCTTGGTGCCGGAGACTTTGATGGAGATGATGACGGGGATATTCTCTGGCTTAATACTGAAAACCAAAATGTTTCCTACTGGCGGATGGCAGGTACAGATTACATCGAGTCAGTGTTGGTGAATAATGCACCCTTCGACAACACCTGGAAATTTCAAGGAGTTATGGATTTTGACGACAATAATTACGATGACATTTTCTGGAGCAATACTGTTGATGGCAAGACAGGGATGTGGATGATCAATGAAAACGGTTACGAGCGACCAGTAATCTCTGAGTCGATAGATTTGAGCTGGGAAAGCCATGCCTAAAGTGACCTTTGTTGAGCGCTGTTTGTTGACGGTTGACTGTCAACAAACAGCGCTCAATCAAATTATGCGTTCGCGTAGCGTGGCCGTAGGCCAATCGCACTTCTGACTTGCTGTCGCATACAATCAATTACTCACACACCTTAGGGGCGCACGGGATGCGCCCCTAAGGTTAATTTTTGTTATATTCATTATCAAGAGAACGATAGTTATAGGAACGCGCCCCCGCCCCTCTCCCCACACTGTTCTGATTCCCGATTCCCGATTCCCGTTCCCCTCCTGGGAGGGGTTAGGGGTGGGTTCCGATTCCCGATTCCCTGCGCCATAGCATACTAATTTACCCTACATGAAGCAATCGCAACACTTGCCAATCATTGGCTGGCGAGAATGGTTGACGTTGCCTGAACTTGGTATTATACAGGTCAAGGCGAAAATTGACACTGGCGCACGTTCATCCGCCTTACATGCCTTTGATATCAAAACCTTCGACCATGATGGGATCAAGTGGGTTCGGTTTAAAGTGCATCCCTATCAGCGGGACAGCCATCAAACTGTAATCGCAGAAGCGAAACTGTTAGACCAGCGAAAGGTACGCAGTTCCAATGGACAAACTCAGTTGCGACCGGTTATCCAGACTACTGTAAAACTAGGTAGCAAGCAGTGGCCGATTGAACTTACCTTAACCAATCGAGATGCCATGGGTTTCCGGATGTTGCTGGGGCGTCAAGCTGTTCAGAGGCGCTTTTTGGTAGACTCGGGTCATTCCTTTGTACAAAGTTCAACTACGAGTCACCAGAGCAATGATAGGAGTAATCAAGGATGAAAATTGCTATCTTATCCCTAGATGCTGGCTTATATTCTACCCGACGCTTGAAGGATGCTGGGGACAAGCGGGGTCATGAAATGCGGGTGATTGACTATATGCGCTGTTATATGAATATTACAGCTCACAAGCCAATGGTAATGTATCAGGGCAAACCCTTAGATGACTTTGATGCCATTATTCCCCGGATCGGGGCATCAAAGACCTTCTATGGCACCGCCGTTGTACGGCAGTTTGAAGTGATGGGTGTTTTTAGTGCTAATCCAACTCAGGCAATTTCCCGCTCTCGTGATAAGCTACGCTCTCTTCAGATCCTTTCTCGTGAAGGTATTGGTTTGCCCGTAACTGGCTTTGCCCATTCCACCCAAGATATTGACGGCTTAATCGAGATGGTAGGTGGTGCTCCTTTGGTGATTAAACTATTGGAGGGTACCCAAGGCATTGGGGTGGTACTGGCAGAAACTCATCAAGCTGCTACCTCCGTCATTGAAGCCTTTCGCGGTTTAGAAGCCAATATTTTAGTCCAAGAATTTATCAAAGAAGCAGGGGGTATGGATATTCGTTGCCTTGTGATTGATAGTAAAATAGTAGCATCAATGAAGCGACAGGGAGCAGAAGGGGAATTTCGCTCGAACCTACACCGAGGGGGAACAGCAGAAAAAATCAAGTTAACCCCTGAAGAGCGTAGCACAGCAATTCGTGCTGCTAAAGCCATGGGATTACGCATAGCTGGGGTAGACATGGTACGCTCCAATCATGGTCCGGTAGTGTTGGAAGTAAATTCTTCACCAGGACTAGAAGGAATTGAAAAGGCGACTGAAGTAGATGTGGCGGGGAAGATTATTGAATTTTTGGAAAAAAGTGCTGCGAATGATAAAAAAGGTACACCTCGCAGTGGAGCTGTTCGCGATCGCATAAAGTATTAAATTGTCATTCAATTTTGACGGAATACTAGGTTATTGTTACTAGAACATAGGTAAATTATTGATTAGGGTGTCAGGAATGAATCCAAGCCTGGAACAGTCAAGTATAGATACCACGACTATGATGACATCTTCCGAACCATTGGTCGAGGTGCCGAAAATCTTGGAAGAAGAGCGCATGCAAAAGGAGCGTATGCATGATGTACTGCTGCTGCTGGAACATTTAGTAGAAAGGGAAGAGGCTACCGTGAAGCTCATCCTCGATTGCCTCTACGATGTTGGCTCAGTAAACCTGATCAACAAAAAGTTTCAGTCTCGCTCCCTCAACTGGATGATGAAATCAATTGCCCGTATGTCCAAACCAGCCTTCAGAGTTGTTGCTCTGCGCTGGTTTAAGAAGAATTGTCCAGAACTAATTACTAAGTGGCTGGGGGAGCAAGTGCAAGGGAGCAGCGAGTCGGGAGTCGGGAGTCGGGAGTCGGGAGTCGGGAGTCGGGAGTCGGGAGTCGGGAGTAGGGAGTAGGGGGAATAAAATTGAGTGTACCTGATAAGTACGAGAAACGCCTTTATGCGTAAGTCCTGAAAAGTTTACCGCTGGCTCAGCCTATCCTGACACCGAACAGCTTTTGAATAAAATAAGCTGACGGCTGAATGCTGACACCTTGAGTTAGGAATTTTCACAAAACCAATAGTTGACAAATCTGGTCAAGCAGTTGACAATTTTCTGCTGATATCAGTCATTCAAAAGCTTTTTTAGCGCGAGTGCGCCCCTAGCATACTCACAGTTTGTTCACAAAGTTTGATTAATCTTTCATCAGAGCTTAATCAAAGGAGCCGAATTTCTAAGTAAATACTCTGTTTCGGGGTAAACAACCAGCTGATGCCTAATGTCATGACTAAAAAGGGGAGGAGATGGAGAGAGTCAAGGTCGGCAAATGCCAGTTGTTAACAACTCCGATGCTACCAGATTTGCTCTAAAAACTCTGATTTAAAACTAAGGAGAACGTTGATGAACACACAATCAGAAACTGCCATTAAGCACAGTGATGTAATCAACCGGATAGTACTGAATCGCCAAAACACTGAAGAAATTGGTCGGGTAGCTGAGCTGTGGCTCGACCCAATGGCTCATAAAGTTTTGGGTTTGGTTTGCAAGTCAGGACTGCTGGGTCGCAAAAAACGGTCATTTACTTGGGCAGAAATTGAGGCGATTGGCTCCGACAGCATTCTAGTTTACCTTGACTCGGAAACCGCAGCGAAAAAACCCCCATCAGTGGAATCGATTGTGGGACATCAGTTGTGGACGGACGGAGGGAATCAGGCAGGTACTTTGGTGGACTATCGATTTGACCCCAACACCGGGACGGTAGTTGAGTATATCTTTGGCTCCAAGGGCTGGCGTGGTGTCACTGATGGCACCTACCGACTTCCCCCTGTCGCCATCGCCAGTGTGGGCGGTAAACGAGTGATGGCCATAGAGGCGATGGTGCAAAACGCTGAGCAGTATACCGATGGCATCAACCAAAAAGTTGCTCAGGCGGCTGAATCCTTGAAAGATGACTACGCCAAAACTAAGGAAGATATGGCGGCGCTGATGGAAGGGGCTCAGGGGTTAGCGACTCAAGTGCAAGAAAATGCTAAAACAGTAGCGGAGAATACCCAAAATAAGTTCTCTGAGGTTGCTGGTCAAGTGCAACAGACCACTAAACAGGTGACTGGTAATGTTCAAGAGAAGTTTTCTGATGTCACCACTCAAGTGCAAGAAAATGCTAAAAAAGTAGGGGAGAATACCCAAAATAAGTTTTCTGAGGTTGCTGGTCAAGTGCAACAGACCACTAAACAGGTGACTGATAATGCTCAACAGAAGCTCTCTGATGTTGCTGGTCAAGTGCAAGAAACTACTAAAAAAGTAGCGGAGAATAGCCAAAATAAGTTTTCTGAGGTTGCTGGTCAAGCACAACAGACCACTAAACAGTTAACTGGTAATGCTCAACAGAAGCTCTCTGAGGTCGCTGGTCAAGCACAACAGACCACTAAACAGTTAACTGGTAATGCTCAACAGAAACTCTCTGATGTTGCTGGTCAAGTACAACCGACCAATAAAAAAGTAGCGGGGAATGCCCAAGAGAAGTTTTTTGAGATTGCTGCTCAAGTGCAACAGACCACTAAACAGGTGACTGGTAATGTTCAAGAGAAGCTTTCTGATGTCACCGCTCAAGTGCAAGAAACTACTAAAAAAGTAGCGGAGAATACCCAAGAGAAACTCTCTGAGGTCGCTGGTCAAGCACAACAGACCACTAAACAGCTGACTGACCAGGCTAAGGAAAAACTAGTTCAAGTAAAGACAAAGTTGCCGAGTGCTGACTCCGCTACTACTACAGAAGCTGCTCAGAAAGACAAGACACTCAAAGCTAGTTCTGAGCCAGAATCTGCCAAAACAGCTCTTAAGCACTAACTGATCTATACAACTCAAGGAGAAAAATACCATGAGACAAGTTGCAATACTGGTAACTAGACAATTTGCAATGGTGCTAAGTATTTTAGCGATCGCATCTTGGTTGTCTCTAGCTACTGATGGTAATGAGAACTCTCAGTCTAAACCGACTCCGAGTTCAGCAGAAGCAACTGCACCCCAAACACCAGCAGAAACCGTTGCATCCGAGAGAAAAGAAAAACAGAGCTCTCTGCAGAACATAATCTCTGTGTTAATGGTCGCTGATCAGTAATATCAGTATTCAGCGATCAGCCCTCAGCGATCAGCCCTCAGCGATCAGCCCTTGGCCTACGGCCAACGGCTGAATGCTTACTTAGTAATATCTCAGAAGGTGGCAAGAAACGTTTATTTAAGAAGTACTCAAATAATGATCACCACTGACAACAATAGCGATTGTGAATTTCTTCAAGAAGACAGTATATGGTCTGACCTCAGAGCAATAAGAGTTATTAATGGGTTGCAACAGGAGGTGGAGTTCCTAGAAGCCTCAGTGAAACGGCTCCAAATCTGGCTGGTTTTAAGTATTGTGATCCTAGGAGGTAGTATTGCTGCTATCAGTCCCCTTGGTGCTATGACTTACAAGCAGTTGCAGCAGCAATTCGCACCAGTAAATTCCTGGAAAACCACTCAACAAAACCGGTGATTTTTTGATTAATTATTCACCAGACTTCTTGCAGAAGTCGGGAACAGGGAACAGGGAACAGGGAACAGTGGAGAAGAATTGACGCAAACACTATCAGAAAAATACTTTTGCAAGAGGTCTACCATTAAAACTAAATATAGCGTTTCTAGGATTTATGAGGTACGCTTCTCAACCTCAAAGTCCCCCTTGATAAGGGGGATTTAGGGGGATCTCTTGGTACCTCATGGCATATATAATTGCTCTAATAAATACTAGAGTATTACTAAATTAATTGTGCCCATTTTTGATCATAATTTTCCTACTCCCTACTCCCTACTCCCTACTCCCTACTCCCTACTCCCTACTCCCTACTCCCTACTCCCTACTCCCTACTCACTGTTCTCTTTGCTATAAAAAACCAACAATAAATAGTCTCAAAAAAAGGCCATGACTAACAACAATCATCTAAGTAAAACAAGCACGATCAATAATTTTGCTATAGACAACAAACCTCTTACCAACACAGCCCTTCCTGTTGTGACCCCAGTCAATCCTCTTGCTAATCTCCAAGAGCAACATATCGAAGAAGTCGCCGAAGCATTGGTGGAATTTAAAATGACTGCCATGTCCGATAAGAAGAAACAGGAGCAAGAAACAAAAGAGCTACAGAAAAAAATGGGTCGTTTCACCGCTATTTGGATGATTTTAATCTTGATGGTAGCAGGAGCAGGAGCTTGGACAGGATATTTCTTTTATACCCAGTTCAAGGAGCTAACTACAGAAATTACGTCATTGAAAGAGGCTCCGGCAGAATCAGAACAGGCAAAACAAGTTCAACAGCTAGAACGAGCAATATTTTGACTTCTGACTTATGACTTATGACTTCTGACTTCTGACTTCTGAATTCTGAATTCTGACTTCTGACTTCTTACCTCACAACCCTGCTTTTTACCGTACCAAAGGCTCAAGAATTGTCACCAAACTCAAGGGCATCAGCTCTTTACTAAGGGATTGAGCATAGGCAGCACTCAGATAAGCTTGGTACTCTGATTTACCAGCAATATAGGTTTGGAAAAATGCTAAACTCAATGCTTTCATATACTCCTGAGCAATAGTTGGGTCAGGACCAAGCACTGCCTCAGGTAAGGGGACATCATCGGGTGATGGGGCGAGGGTGGAAAAGTGGGTTCCTCTCCTAAGCAATACTAGATACTTCTGTAGAGTTGTCAGCCAAGTAAAGGGTTGAATCTGTTCTGGTAACGCTGGCGCTATGGTATCATCACTACCAGCGACTACCATCAGGGGCACTTGAATTGGGCTAAGTTGGGATTTTCCTAAGACTGTGCTAGTAATTGGATTAATTGCGATCGCACCTTTAATCCGTTGATCCGATAACTGATAGTCCTGTGGTGGCAAGTCAAAGGCACGACACTGAAGTAGTAGGGATATATTCAAGGTATCCTGATTTAAGGGAGCGCAATCCTGTTGCAATTGCTCAAAATTGATCTCGGCTCCAGCAAGAGCTAAGGATGTGTAACCCCCAAAGGACTGACCCAATACTCCCACCTGTTGCAAATTTAACTGCCCTTGAAAGGAACTTTCTAGTTCATCCAGTAAAAACTTAATATCCAGAGGGCGGTTAATAAATTCTGATGGTGGAGCTGCCTCTTTGGCAAGACCAGTTAACAAAGCCTGTATTTGATCCGCATTACTGCCTGGATGTTCCGGTACAGCCACAGCAAATCCATGGGATGCCAGGTGACGGGCTAAGTACTCAAATGTCTTCCGTTCTGAACCCAGTCCGTGGGAAATAACAATCACTGGTGCTAACCCTTCCCTTGGGGAATCTGGCAAATACAAGTCAACGGGAAACTCTCGCCGAGGGCCCAGGTCATCGAAGGTAATGCTTTGCTTAGTATAACTTACTGAACCTGGTTGCCGTAAGTCTAGGGAGAAATCGGATAAACCTCGCTCTGTCTGGGCTGCCGCTTCCTGATCCGATGCCTGTTCCACTGCTGAAATGGCGATCTGGGTTTGCTGAATCAGCTTCGATAAGTCATCAATAATTTCAAAACCCCGTTGTGAGTTAATCCGAATCCCGTAAGTCGGAAATTCCCGCAACACATTCAAAATCGTCAACCCTTCTGGCTGAAAAGCGGCTTTGATTAAAGCAGCTCGAATGGCATAGAAACCGGGTTGACGAGCTTTGGTTTGTATGACTTCACCTACCCGTTGTAGAATTATTTCTCCTTGAGGTGAGTAGAGGAATTGAGCGATCGCTACTGGTGTGACATCAATGGGAGTAATTAAGACCTGCCGCAGTTGTTTGAATTCTTCTGGCTTTACATACCCCGCATAGAAGGCTAAGGATGGCTCAACTTTGCCCACTGTCGCATAAACTTCTAGAGCTGCGATCGGTAGAGAAAACTCAATTGGACCATAGGAAATATAGATTTTCTCTGCTGCCTCAACTGGTGGAGAAATCATCACTGGGGTGAGCAACAATCCTAGATTCAGCAGCAGCCATCTTAGTCTAGTTTGTGGTTTACCTTTTGCGAATCTGAACATATAGCGTTTCCAAATGATTTGTAAAACTAGATTGTAATTTGTTCTAATACAAAAAACGCTGTATTCCTTACTAATGTTAGTGATTGGAAGTTTTATTTTCCCTAAAGCATTTCATTATTTGTTCACATCTCAAATGTATATACTATAGCGCTACTCCCGACTCCCTACTCCCAGGGCTTGCGCTTGACCCGTAATTAAATTCGCCACGGGTCGCACCGCTCCCGACTCCCGACTCCCGACTCCCTAGTGCTGCTGTATTATTTAATAACGATTTGTCAATTTTTGATGACATTTAGGGGTAGATTAAATAGACTAGGATTATGTTCTTGCGAAATTTTGTGGTAGAGTGAATAACTCTAGCCAAGATTCAAGGTTGTTTTCCTAGAAAAGACTAACTAGTTTTTTAGTCTTTTTTGGGAGACTAGCTATGATAATTTAAGATAAATAGGATAGCGTCTTAAGAGGGTGCATCTTAACAAAAACTGGGGAGCTATAAGGTGCTCATTCCAGTAAAATAGTACACTTTGTTTGATGGGCAATTGTGTGTAGCACTGTGGCTAGGGTAAACTATTTTACTCATTGAATATAGAACATGAATACGTTAAAAGGACGCGATTTTTTAGGTTTAACAGACCTCAGTGCTAGTGACATTCAGGAACTATTGGATAAAGCCACTAAGTTAAAAAACGCTCAGTGGAATCCTAGGTGCAATAAGGTTTTGGGATTATTGTTTTATAAGGCTTCCACACGAACACGGGTCAGTTTTTCCGTAGCTATGTACCAAATAGGCGGTCAGGTGATTGACTTAAATCCCAATGTCACCCAAGTTGGTCGTGGAGAACCGGTAGTAGATACAGCGCGAGTGTTAGATCGCTACTTGGATATTCTAGCAATTCGTACCTTTGAACAAAAACAGTTGGAAACCTTTGCGGAATATGCCCAGATTCCAATTATTAATGCTTTGACCGATTGGGAGCATCCCTGTCAGACTTTAGCCGATTTGTTAACGATTCAGGAATGCTTTGGAACACTAGCTGGTTTGACATTGACTTATTTTGGCGACGGTAATAATGTCGCTCATTCACTAATGTTGGGCTGCGCTCTAATGGGAATGAATGTCAGAGTCGCCACACCACCAGCTTATCAACCTGATAGTGCTATTTGTGAGCTTGCCCTGAAAACCGCAGCTAGCCGCACAGAAGTAATGGTTACCGATGACCCAGTAGCTGCTGCCAAGGAAGCTCACATAATTTATACTGATGTTTGGGCAAGTATGGGTCAAGAAGCCTCAGCTGAGGAGCGAATTCCAATTTTTCAGCCTTATCAAGTTAATCAACAGTTGTTAGACCATGCTGACCCATCAGTAATTGTACTCCACTGTTTACCCGCTCACCGGGGCGAAGAAATTACAGACGAGGTAATCGAAGGCTCGCGATCGCGTGTTTGGGACCAGGCCGAAAACCGTTTACATGCCCAAAAAGCTTTACTGGTCAGTCTTTTAGGGGTTGATTGAATCGTAAGGGAGTCGGGAGTAGGGAGTAGGGAATAGGGAGTAGGGAATAGGGAGTAGGGAGTAGGGAGTAGGGAATAGGGAATAGGGAATCGGGAATCGGGAATCGGGAATCGGGAATCGGGAATCGGGAATCGGGAATAGGAACCCACCCCTAACCCCTCCCAGGAGGGGAAAAGAGGGAACAGGAAAAAAATCCTGTGTACCTCATAGCTATGAAAACGCTATAACTCCCTCCACTCCCCATCTCCCCATCTCCCCATCTCCCCATCTCCCCACACTCCCCACCCTCCCCATCTCCCACACTCCCCACACTCCCCACACTCCCCACACTCCCCACACTCCCCACACTCCCCACACTCCCCACCCTCCCCATCTCCCCACACTCCCCACCCTCCCCATCTCCCCACACTCCCC
>NZ_JAAHHU010000690.1:0-2438 GCF_010672095.1 Moorena sp. SIO3I6
AGACCTTGACCGAAGATTGGCAATTGAGCAAAAAATTGCCTGGTGTTGAGACCGTAGTGCTCAAAGAAAGTCAGGTGATGGCACTGTTGGCTCCCTTGGCTTACTGGATGCATGAACACAAACCCTCGGGATTAGTCAGTGAAGCAGAGGTTAGAGAAAAACTAGCCGAAATCCATGGGGAGTTGAATGATGAGGACCCAGATTCCCAGAGCGTGCAGTCGCAAATTAATGATTTTTTGCTGAGGGTCAGAGAAACAACCGGTTTGTTTGTCGAACGTGCCCCTGGTAGTTATGGGTTTATGCATCTAACCTTTGAAGAATATTTTGCTGCTCGGTATATTGCTGATAATGATGTTAGTGATATTCTCGATATTATTAATTCCCATCGATATGAAGCCCGTTGGCATGAACCAATTTTGTTAGCGTTAGGGTATTTGGGGAGTGAGAATCCCAGACGGATTAATAAGTTAGTTCCAAAGTTGTTTAAACCCTTAGATGACTATGATCCTAGGATTGACTATGGGGAAATTAAGATTAGAAAGAATTTATCAAAGGGCGTTGGTGATTCTAAGTATGATTTTGCCCCCCTAGCCCCCCAATTTTGGGGGGAACAAAACTCTCAAAGTCCCCCAGCGAGGGATTGCTCGCTGGGGGATTTAGGGGGCTTGACCAACACCAAACAATCGCGCATTCATACTTCAATTCAGCAACGCCCATCAAAAGATGTGGTTTTAGTTTGGCCAGTCTTAGGGGAAGATTCAACGGTTTCATATCAGGAGTCACCATCGGTATTGCAGGATTTACTGTTTGCCGGTCAAGTTTTGGCTGATGTTGATGTCAACAGTAAGATTCGAGCCAGGGTGATTCAGCAGTTAGTCTCGACTTACTTGGGGTTAGATGAATACTTCGATAATAAAGAAACGATTAAGGTATTGTTGAGCAGGCTACGGGATATTGAAAGGTTTAATCAGAAGGATGAAGTAATTAAGTGTCTCAAAGAAGCGGCTAATAATTTAACGAATACTATAAACCTAAGTGAAAAGAGATGGGTAAAGACTCACTTAGGGAGTTTATACTTAGGTTGTGGTCAAGCTGGAGAAACCTTAGTTAGTGGTGTAAATGAATTTATTAAACAGCTAGTTAACCAGCCAGAGCCTAGACTATTGGATAATCTTATAGATTTGGTGACAGAACTAGGGGAAGAAATGACCCCAGCTCTGGAAGCAACCAGACAACATCCGATTCGGGATCAGCGAAGTCAACAAGCCATAGAAATTGTAACAGCACTGTCTTACATCCGCCCGGATAACTATGATCAGGCTATTAGGATTTTAGAGGATATTAATCAACAGCAAAATAGTTCAATCAAAGGTTACATTGCTTGGGTAATAGCTACCTGTTACCGGAAAAAGGAAGACTATGATAAAGCGATCGCATACCACCAAAAAAGCCTTGACATCTATGACCAGTTGGATAAACAAAAGAATGTCGCCAATCAGTGGTTTTTGCTAGCTTTTTGTTATCGAAACTGGGGCAGATATCAGCAAGCTGTTGATTGTCAACTCAAAGACTTAGAAATGCCTCAGCAGCTTGATGACCAACCAAGGATAGCATTAGCCTACTGGAACTTAGGTATAATCTATCAATATTGGGGTAAGTATGATCAAGCGATCGCATACTACCAACAAAGCCTTGACATCTATGACCAGTTGGATAAACAAAAAGATGTCGCCAATCAGTGGTATAACCTAGCTGATTGTTATCGAGACTGGGGTAAATATCAGCAAGCGGTCGATTGTCAACTTAAAGACTTAGAAATGCGTCAGCAGCTTGATGACCAATCAGATGTAGCATTAGCTTACTATCAGCTTGGTAGAATTTATCAAGATTGGGGTAAGTATGAGCAAGCTATACGATACCACGAACAAAGCCGTGACCTTTATCACCAGTTGGATTTACAAAAAGATGTCGCCGATTCATGGTATTGGCTAGCTGATTGTTATCGAGAATCGGGCAGATATCAAGAAGCTGTGGATTGTCAACTCCAAGACTTAGCTATCATTCAGCAGCTTTATCACCAACCGTGGATAGCATTAGCCTACTGTCAGCTCGGTAGAATCTATCAAGCTTGGGGTAAGTATTCCGATGCGATCGCATACTACCAACAAAGCCGTGACCTTTATCACCAGTTGGATAAACAAAAGGATG
Source organism: Moorena sp. SIO3I6 (assembly GCF_010672095.1). Taxonomy (NCBI): domain Bacteria; kingdom Bacillati; phylum Cyanobacteriota; class Cyanophyceae; order Coleofasciculales; family Coleofasciculaceae; genus Moorena; species Moorena sp. SIO3I6. The sequence goes on from NZ_JAAHHU010000690.1 coordinate 2,209, forward strand.
TAGCCAATCAGTGGTGTTGGCTAGGTGATTGTTATCGAAAATTAGACGATTACACCAAAGCCATTGACCATTACCAGCAAAGCCTAAATCTCCATCAACAAATCGGTCAAAATGAATATATTGCTAATCGGTATCGAAACATTGGTAATAGCCAACGCCTCCTAGCCAGAAATACTCCAGACACAACCCAAGCCCTCCACTTACTCAGCCAAGGGGAGCAAAGTATTGGA
>NZ_JAAHHU010000691.1:0-2438 GCF_010672095.1 Moorena sp. SIO3I6
AATTGGTTTTTTGGTTAGTAACTGGGATAATTTTAATAAGACAATCAGGATATAAAAAACTTGCCATCCCTGATCTATTACTGTAATTCTCCCTTTAAGTATTAGCTGAAACCAAAGCAAAACCGTCTCAGTTTTTGTTTTTTTAATCAGACGTTTCAAATCCGATTGAGTTCTAAAAACTTTGTTGTATTGAGATTGTATAAAGGGTTCGTTAAGTTCTTTGCGGACTTCTTGTAACATCACATAAAGACGAAAATTCACCCACTTCATAAATTTGCCCTTGTCAGGATTGTAGACATTGATGTTTTGAAATACAAACCCTAAGGTTCTAATTACTGCATCTTGATAAACATCAATAGAAAAGCCAGGGGGATGGTACAGTTTGCCGGAAATTTGCAAAGCATTGATTAATTCTGTTAAAGCATACAGTCGTTCTTTAGTATGAGTTTTTTGTCCTTGCGCTTCTAGGGCGAGTTGTTCAAGGCGATAGTTATCTATTACCTTTTTAAAGGCCATATCTCGCCAAGATGTCCACTCTCTGTCAGAAATAAATTGTGGGCTATACCTATCAATAGTCTGCTCTAGATCCTGGGTTAGCTGTTTCTGCACTGCCTCCAAAATATCTCGATAAATACCAGATAGAGGTTGACCTTTGGATGGGCGGCAAATTTTACGCGATCGCAAAATTTGCTTAACCAGTGTTCCTAAAGCTTGCTGCCGCTCTTGAGTATCCCGTGGATAGCTTTGCACTTGGCATACCAGCTGCCTAATTTGATCTTTCATCGCTATCAATTAGAAAGACTGACCTGCTTACTTATCTAGCTGAGCTCACATTTTTATGGGTTAATTTACAAAACTTTATTTTTTGCCAGAATTATAGAATCTTGACATCTCCCCCGGCTGAAGCACGGGGGATTCTATAAGGATGTGAAGCGGTAGGGTGAACCCGTACCGCTATCGCCGAAGGCGACGCTTTCGGCGAAGCCGACGCTACGCGAACGCGAACACAGCTTATTCGATAGGATTTGGACAGGGATGTGAACAAATCAAATCGATGTGGGAGTGTCAAGGCTCCCCTACCTGCCTTGGTTAGATCTAGACCTAACTGTGCAGCTACTTTCCTGGCAATGTTTGCGGCACCGTTGCAGTCCGCATTAACCAGGTGTCCTTTTGCTGACTTATATAATCCACGTCTTACTCTTTTACCGGAAGGTCTCCATCCACTGGGTTTTTCACCGTGTTTAGGTAATGAATCCTCATCCAAAAAAGACGCTTTACTCGTATAAGCTTCTTCTGTTACTGTTAATTTGATACCGTATTCATAACAGAGTTGTTCAAGCCTATTAATTAATCTCTTTGTTGGGATAACTACGAAATTTTGATTGCCGCGTTTCCCCATATTGGAACCACTTTTCTGTTTCTCGTTCCAGCCAATTATTAAATTTCCAATGCGATCGTTAAGACAACGATTAATAATAAATCTAGCCGCCTTGTTAATACCATCTCGCATCTGATTATTGCGTTTACGTTGAACCCTATCAAGATTGCTGTCCCAGTAAAAATCTGGCTTTCCAGCTTTGTGTTTTGCTACTAACCTAGCATACCCCTGGTTCATAGACTTAAGTTTACGGCCATCAATAATCAGACTTTTCCCTTGAGTTGATACCCCAGTCAACCAGTTGGTTCCACCATGGTCAAAACTCCAAGCCTGGGAATAGTCTAAATGGGGATTATCTTTCACTGGCTGCTTACCGTCGTCAATCACCCAGTCAATCCATAATTGTCCATAGCATGGGCGAACAGTGACCTCTCTTACCCAGTCTGGATCTATAAAATCCGGAGCCTCTAAAGTGATTTCAGTAAGTAGTTCAGTTTTACTTTCTTTACTTATTGACGGGTGAAACAATCCATTCTTATAGGTGAGAGCTTGTTTTGGAAAAGTAACAGCAGTTAGCCCACCCTTCTTCCGGTATCTAAGAAGTTTTGGTTTATCTACTTGACCCTTGTAATACAAGCTAACTAACTGGTTATAGCTTGTGATTGATTCAGCCACAGTCTTAAGAGTTTGTTGCGCCGACTGAGCGGCCATTGCCTTATAGTTAGGATTTTCCTTTAACTCTTTGCAAAGTTCAGCGTACTTGATACTACATTTGTAAGCTTTCCAACCTTGTCGCAGTAAATCATCCTTCCAATAGGTTGTATAAGCTTCTGGTTGTTGTTTTAACCAGTCATAGTGTTTTTGTCTTGAATAATAAACAGCAGAGTTAAACAGGTTGTTTGCTTGTTGACACTGAAATTCCCAGAAAACTTTTTCTTCGTCTGAAAAGTTAGCTCTAACTGGGACAGTCTTGTACATTTACCGTTACTATTATACTTTGCTAGAGTACTTTTAGTATAGAGGCCGGTTCTGAATATGTCAACAACAAATGGACAGAAAA
>NZ_JAAHHU010000692.1:0-2438 GCF_010672095.1 Moorena sp. SIO3I6
TAACGGGATTTTGATTTTCTTCACTTTGGCTGGAGATTACCGTCCAATCTCTATCCAAGCTAACCACATCTGCCCCATGCTGTGGCAATTGAGTCACCAATTTTTCTTGAGTTACCAGCAGCGACACTTGAGCATCGGATAACATGAAAGCTAAACGTTCTTGGGGATAGGTTGGATCTAAGGGCACATAAGCGCCACCAGCTTTGAGAATACCCAGCAATCCCACGAGCATCTCCAGAGACCGCTCCACACAAATACCCACTAGCGTATCTGCTCCTACCCCCAGCGAGCCCAGATAGTGAGCCAGTTGATTAGCTCGTTGGTTTAGCTCCCAATAGGTTAGCTGCTCTCCTTCAAAAACTGCTGCTACCACCTCTGGGGTTTTCTCTACCTGCTCCTCAAATAGTTGATGGATACATTTATCCAGAGGGTCTTCTACCTGGGTATCATTCCACTTCACCAGTAGCTGCTGCTCTTGAGCTGCACTCAAAAGTGGTAAAGTGGAGATACACTGGTCTGGATTAGCAACGACGCCCTCAAGCAAAGTCTGGAAATGCCCCAGAATTTGCTGAATCGTAGCTGAATGCAACAATTGGGAGTTGTATTCACAGTGTATGGTTAAACTCCCTTCTTCCTCAGAAGCCATGATCACCAGAGCACAGCTGTCAATTTGTTCGGAGATGTTTGCCAAATGCTCTTTCAAATGCTCTTTTTCTATCGGTATTTTTGACATACAATATGGCACATTACACAATACCAACATCACCGGAAAAATTGACGATCTGCTTAACCCTTCATCTGTTTTAAATTCGTCAACTAACTTCTCAAATGGGTAATCTCTATTTTCTCTAGCCTCCTCAATTGTATTGGCAACGCCCCTTAAAAGTTCTCTAGCACTTAGATCACCTCTTAAATTTGTCCTTAGTGCTATTGGATTATAAAACTTTTCCGTACTTCCTGACTTTGTCTCCCGAAGACTATCGGTAGATAGAGAACCAACAATGATATCTTTCTGCCCCGTCTAACGCAGTAAAATAATTTTAAATATAGCTATAATCGCGGTAAATAGAGTGATATTTTCACAGCTACAAAATTTAGTTCGCTCTATATAGAGCTGTTGCTCTAGTTGGAAAGCTTCCCTGGATATGATAACTGTATCAACTGGCAATTGCGGCTCACTTAAAAATTCTTGTAAAACAGGTAGTTCGCCACTTAGTCGCTTTTGCCAGTAGGCTTGCTGTTCGGTTAAGCGAATGTCGATCAATTGTGTTTTCTAAGTACTCATGTCAAAAAATATCCTTAATTTTAAAGTAATTTTATAAAAATCTGGTAACCGTTAACCTTCTATTGGAAGGTTCAGAGCAAGCCATACTAATCAACCCTAGTAATACCATATTACGAGGATTTATGTAAATTCCATGAAGCGATTCTATAGAAATCCGATCTGATTTGTCAAATATATAGCAATTATATAACTGGTGAGGTACAAATATCTAGGTTTTAGGGAGCAGGGAGCAGGGAGCAGGGAGCAGGGATTAGGAAAGAGCCAAGAGTCAAGAGTGAAACAATCTTGTGTACCTCATGAGTCCTAGAAACGCTATAGTAGCCGAACCTATGCTCTAACCCAAGCCCTGCAAAAATTTCAGATTTTTAAGATTTTACAACTGATTTACGATTGCTATTTCAAAAATTGTCACAGACAAGTTTGGCGCTCAAGGCAAACTGGTGGTATGAGCACTTCCGACCAAGTTATAATCTTTTGTTGCGCCAGTCTAAATCAAATATTTTTCTAGAAAACCCAGGGTAATCGCCGCTATTTTGTATAAATGGGATTTGACAAAATAGAGGTTAAATGGATATAGCAATTTTACGACTTGTGAGGTAAACAATTTCTAGATTTTAGGGAACAGCGGATCTGGGAACAGGGAACAGGAACCCACCCCTAACCCCTCCCAAGAGGGGAATAGAGAATATAGAATAGCGATGCGCTGCATTAAGAGGTGCGACAATCAAGCGAATTTAATTCTTAATAGGTCAAGCGCACCTAAAAGGGAATCAACGTCAAAGAATGCTGTACCTCATGAGTCCTAGAAACGCTATAAGTCATGGGGATAGAAACCCCCTTTTGAACCAAGCCCACATTTTGTATTGCCATATGTAGTATAGCAATCCGTGTAGGAATTGAGAGAATGTTTGTTCCCTGCTCCCTGCTCCCTGCTCCCTGCTCCCTGCTCCCAGATCCGCTGTTCCCAGATCCGCTGTTCCCTTTGCTATATCATGGAAGAATTGCTATATCAAAATTGCATGATTATTCATCAACAGGTTGAAACTAGAGACCAACTTAGCTCATTTAGACTCAAAATCATTTTATTTAAAATAATAAAAGGGAAACATTATCAAAAAATTCCTAACTATGACAATGAGCTATCTAGAGCTAA
>NZ_JAAHHU010000693.1:0-2436 GCF_010672095.1 Moorena sp. SIO3I6
CAAAATTAAACTAAGCCGGTGAGTCGCCCCACCGACTCGTCTTCAAAACCGTACGTGATACTTTCGCATCATACGGCTCCTCATCAAACGGAACCATTGTCATTGGTACCTTCTAGAATGGGTTTTCATCTAACTCAGAGGAGTCTGTATTTGACTCTTGACGTTTTGACTGAATTCCGATTCTATGTTTTTCATCGTGACAGTGGAGGTGTAGTAGTTCTAAATTTTTGAGATTATCACTTCCACCATTGGCGCGTGGTATTTTATGGTGTGTTTCCAATAAATCTTCTTCCCTAAAGGTAAGCCCACAATGAGCGCATTTTCCTTTTTGCCGTTTCAAAAGTATTCCTTTTTGACTGGTCATTTCAGGATGTTTACTCATTCTGGTGTTCCAGTATATTAGGTCACCATCGTAGGGACTTCTGGCTTCTTTGACTTTGGTGTGCCTGACAATTTTGGTTTTGGCATGTTTAGGGAGGTAATTATCCTCGTTGGTCATGAACACCCAGTTATCTCCTCCAATAGTTCCCCAATACTTATTGATTACCCAGGTTTTTGATTTCTTGGGGTGTCTCCTGTATCCCCATCTTTGGAGTTTGTTCCATAGCATATGTCCTAATTTGCTGAATGTTTCTTTACTACAGACTGACCTGTAGTAGTTGCACCATCCGCGTATAATAGGTTTGAGGTGGCTTATTAAAGCCTCTTGTGGGGCAGCTTTGTGTCGTTCTATGACATTTGAGAGCTGCCCATAATGCTCTAGTACTTTTTCCTTAGATGGCTTGATGATGGTTTTAAAACCTTGTTTAGTATGATGTTTACCTACTTTATATTGCCGAATGTTGAATCCGAGGAAGTCAAATCCGTCAAATGTGTGGGTAATTTTTGTTTTACTTGGTTTTAATTCCAGACCCATGTCCAGCAGCCATTTATTAATGACTTCAAGACATTCTTCTACCACGGTTTGGTCTTGGTGGAGAATGACAAAATCATCTGCGTATCTGACTAGGGATAGACCTGTTTTATAGTGTCTTTTCTTTCCCTTGATGGAGTTAGCGTGATTCCAGATGGCATTTTCCATTCCGTGGAGGGCTATATTGGCCAGAAGTGGTGATATAACGCCACCTTGTGGGGTACCCTCATTTGTAGATGAGAATGTTCCATTATCCATCACACCGGCTTTTAGCCAGGACTTAATTAAACGTCTCATGGATGGGTAAGTATTTAATTTTGTTAGAAGTGCATCATGGTTGATTCTGTCAAAGCATTTGGCAATATCTGCGTCCAAAACCCATTTGGGTTTTTGGGCTATTACTGTAAATATTGCTTCTATTGCATCGTGACATGAGCGTCCTGGCCTGAACCCGTAGGAATTAGGTTCAAATTTGGCTTCCCATTCAGGTTCTAATGCCTGTTTGGCAAGTGCTTGTAATGCACGGTCGTATATGGTTGGGATACCTAATGGGCGTTTTTCCGACCGTCCGGGCTTAGGAATCCATACCCTTCTGGTGGGTTGTGCCTTTTTGGAGATTTTGAGGCTGGCTACTAAGGTGAGGCGCTGCTTATTGGTTAAAGCTTTAACCCCATCTATTCCGGCAGTCTTTTTGCCTTTGTTTTCCTGGGTAACCTTTCTGACCGCAATCATTTTTGCTGACCAGGATTTCATCAGGGTCTTTTGCAGTTTTCTTACCACGCTCACGTCACCACGGCTCGAGGCTTGATATATTCGTTTTTGCAACTTAAAGACTGTCATTTCTAGCTTTCGCCAGTTGACCGACTTCCATTCCGACTGTGAGGCGAACCCCCGAGTTTTAGACATATCAATTGCTACTTACAACCATATCTTTTCCGTTGACGTGAGTCCGTTAGCATATCCTAGGAATTACCCTAGGCCTTGGCTTCTGACTCAATCTCGCCCCTCTATGACTTGCGGTTAGCTACCTACTTGGAATATTCGACCTTTCCAAGAGTACATATATGGGTTACTTCGTTCCTGATAACCATTCTTTGAACTTTTAGGGTGGTACTTTTCACCGGGAGAAGGGGAAAATCTTTATAAGAAGGAGAAATCCTATAAACCCTTTATTTTCCATTGACTTTTTGTCTGTAGCGCTATTCGACCTTTTTATTTCGCTACCCACGCTTAACGATGATTCAGATGTACCTTCCTGTTCGTACCCATGAGTTCTTATACCTAGGCTGACACCGGTCAGGTTAAAGGGTGTTTTGCCCGTTTGACCCTTTGCTGTTCAATTTATGGAGTTGCTATTTCCATAAATCAGGGTAGGGTTGTCACTCGGATTTCACGAGGGATGGTCTTGCACCATCATGGTTATCAAGTTGTCATGGTTCAGTTTCCTGACCAGGCGGCTAATCCTCCAAGCTTTTTTTTAGGGCAAGGTTTCTAGCCAACGAATCGCACTCTCCTGAAGCGTT
>NZ_JAAHHU010000694.1:0-2436 GCF_010672095.1 Moorena sp. SIO3I6
CATTGTCACTTACAGACAAAGTCTGTTGTCATTTCTGACCATTAGTCATTGCACTTTTCGGTAATGGAGTTAAAGGAGTGGTTAGGATCATACACCTAATGGCACTAAGTTAAGGGAGTGACAGCTCCTACACTGACCTTACAGGTTCAGTGTAGGCTTCCCAGCCAATCCGGGCATCCCTTAGGAGGCGCTGGGCTTTAAGAACGGACTGCCCTTCCGCTCTATTTTTTATATTTATTGCTGCATTGTGGTCTCTGTCCAAACTACAACCACAATGGGGACAATCGTGCCACCGTACATGCAGCTTTTTAAGAACTTTCTTTCCACAACTGGAACAATTCTGCGAAGTATTTTGGGCGCTTACTGGAACCACTAACAAACCAGCATTTTCGGCTTTGTTTGTCAGGATTGTCAGAAAGCTTGACCACCCGGCGTCCAACACAGATTTAGCCAATCTGGATAAGACAAGTCCTTTGACGTTTAACTTTTCGTGAGCGACTACATCATACTTTGACAGTAAGTAATTAGCTGTCTTGAAATGGAAGTCTTTTCGTTTGTCCGCTACTTTTTTGTGCTGCTTTCCAAGCTGCTTAATAGCCTTGAGCCTGTTACTGCTTCCCTTTTTCCGTCGAGATACCCGTTTTTGAATAACCTTTAGTCTTTTTTGCGACTTCCTATAGTACTGGGGAATCTCTATGGTTTCACCCTCAGATGTAGTCAGAAAATCTTTGAGGCCAACATCAATACCAACTATTGAGTCTGGATTAATATCGGGTTTAATCTCAGGAACAGTCTTGTCTTCCAAAGACAGAACCAAATAGTAACCATCACACTTTTTGGTGATCGAAGCTGTTTTGATCTTGAATCCATTCGGCGTAGCCGACGCTTCGCGAACAGGAATAGGGCGATGTAGGACAATCTTTACCTTTCCTATTTTTGGTAGATTGATCAGATTACCTTCTAGACATTCTTCCTTCATCTGAGGGTAAGTAAAGGTACGGTAGCGGTGCCGTTTTTTGAATCTAGGCTTGCCACTTCGTTTTCCCTTACTGTCACCCTTTATGAATCGGTCAAAGGCTAGTTTAACTCTTTTCACTACATCCTGAAGCACTTGAGAATGAATTTCTTTGTACCAAGGATGAGTCTTTTTCAGGTTTGGTAAGGTTTTCTTCTGACTGTAATAGTCAGGATTGTTCCTTAATTCCGGAAGGTGACAAACAAGAGGACAAGCATTGACAGAACAACGATTATGCTCGTACCAGGTAAACCTATCCGCCAACAAATAGTTGTACTGAGCACAAAGCATTGATAGCCAATTGTCTATTTTGGTTTTTTGCTCTTTTGTTGGCTTTAATCTGTATTGATACGCTATCCGCATTGCAAGTCATTCTATTTATCGACCTACTATAATTATAACAGGTGTATACACATGTAGTAATCCAAAATTAAAAACAAAAAACTGATAATTAGGATTACCGACTTTGAAAAAAGGCAGTTAATACAAGAGGCGCAGCGACGTGAAATGACTCAGTCAGAATTGATAAGAAGCTTGATAGCTCGTTTCCCTATTCCAAGAGACCCGGTGCAAAATTAATCCCACACTCATGGCGTAGCATTGAGGTGTGGGGCTTCTTTTGCCGGACAGCTAAAATTTGCTCAAAAGCTTATATTGCAGGGCTTTTATGAATTATAAATTTTTCCTGAACAAGTATTTGAGCATTTCTTCTTAGTGCCATTCGGTCACAAACCCCATCCAATTCGATCGAGCCTCAGACTTCATTGGGCATGGGGCATGCCCTGGTTGACTGACAAAAATTGAAGTCAAAAGTGTTCAAATGGTTATGGGTCGAGGAATTGCAGGACTTGACATTAGTGAGATTGAGCCAGCATTCTTTGAATGGTTTCCACTCACATCCTCCTTTTGCTGTGAAAAAAACTCCCATATCTACAATGCCTTGAAGTACTGGTAAAGTCAACAAGCTTGACTGGGCGACACCTAACCACCTGTTTATGGATGGTGGTAGCGCTAATCTTTACAGGGGAGGTAAATTTAACCCGTTGGATTCCTTACATACCATGTCGTGGTAAATATGCCCAAAGCAAACATTGAAAAAGAACACCTGGATTTGGCGAAGAGGAAAAGGCTGGTGTCAGCTCAAAGATTTTCACTGTCAGCCATGCAAAGCGCGAGTGGGGGAAACCACGGCAGACCGCGAGTGGGGGAGACCTCACAGGGGTAGGTTTTTAACAAAGACCTCAGGTGTGGGGTGTGGGGTGTGGGGTGTGGGGTGTGGGGTGTGGGGGATAAGAAAGCGATGCAGAGGTGCTCCCTGCTCCGTTCGCGTAGCGTGGCCTACGGCCTCAGTCCCTACAAACCCAAAACTTTGTACCTAACTGAAGTGCAAACCGCTGTAAGGTTTATCCATTACATATTAA
>NZ_JAAHHU010000695.1:0-2429 GCF_010672095.1 Moorena sp. SIO3I6
TGAAGTCGGGTAAGGTTTGTAGATTACTCTACTCCCCTCCCCTAAGAACCGGACTTGACAGTTACCCATCATCCGGCTCAAGCCTTACTTCAAGCCTTCTGCTTGGTTTTCTTTTTGCCATGAAGAAGCTTGTGACAAGCTTTATGAAGATGTACAAGGTTGTCAGCCAGGTTAGAACCACCTTCTTTTATGGGAATTATGTGATGGGTTTCGATTTCTTCGTCATTGCGTAACCAGTCATTACAGATTGGACATTTATACCCCTTTCTTCTAGCTACTTGGTCATACTTGCTATTTTTTTCCCAGAGGGTTTTGTTAGCTTTTAGACTTCTTAAGAGCCAGTATTCTTTGAGAATCGGGTCATCGGGTGAGTTGCTCCCTTCTATTTTGACGTGTCTCACAATGGGTGTTCCTGCGACATCATATATTCGCAATTCTGAGTTTCTTCTTTTAGATGTGGACTCACAAGAGAATACCCAGTCTCTTTTGGACACACTCCACGGAGTTTTCTTGTATATCACCTTGAAGTATTTGTCCTTGACCCATCTTAATTTACGCTTTTTGTGTCTACGCCTTGCCCAATCCCACAGATATTTCCATACCCTGTTACCTACGTAACTGAGTATTTTCTTTGATGTGCAATGTCTGTAGTAGTTAGCCCAACCTCTGAGAATCGGATTCAGTTTATTGATTAATTGTTCTTGGCTTTTTCCGTTAAATGCTTTGACAATTTTCCCAATTTCTTTGCAGAATGAGAGAACTTTATTTTTGGCGGGTTTGGTCAGAAGTGTTTCATTCTTTCCTTTCCCGAACATTCTTACGTTAAAACCCAGAAAATCGAACCCTTGGGATATGTGGACTATCCTTGTTTTCTCATCGCTTATTTCTAAGCCTCTTTCTGATAACCATGCTTTGAGCTGGATCAGAACTTTTTCCAGTTCTTCTTTTGTTTCTGCCGTGACCACAAAGTCATCGGCATATCGAATATATCCGAGTTTGTAGACTTTTCTTCTCTCTCCTTTCTTGTTATATCTTCCTCTTATTCCACCCCAGTTGTTGAGCTTTTCTTCCAATCCTTCCAATCCGATGTTGGCTAAAAGTGGACTGATGACTCCCCCTTGGGGTGTTCCTTTATTGGTTTCGTGATATATTCCTTTACTTATATATCCAGCTTTCAACCATCCTGCTACTATTTCCCTGCCTGGAGCAGAGTCTATTTGTTTCATGATAGTTTCATGGGCTAGGTTATCGAAAAAGCCTTTTATATCCGCGTCTAGAACCCATCTATCCTTTCTGAGGGAATTTAGTCTGTTTACCACTTGCTCTATGGCATCATGGCAACTTCTACCTGGTCTGAACCCATAAGAATTAGGTTCAAATATGGCTTCCCATTCGGGTTCTAGGAGATTCTTTACTATTGCCTGCATGACTCTATCCTTTAAGGTTGGGATGCCTAGAGGACGTTTCTTGCCATTTGACTTAGGAATGTATACCCTGCGTGCTGGTGAGGCTTTGGGTATCTTCCACTCATTGACAAGTTTCACTCGTTGGCTAGGTGTTGTTGCCACCTCCTTATCGACACCTGCTGTTCGCTTTCCGGTATTTATCTGAGTGATTTGTCTGACAGATAGTAGTAAGTTGGCGTAGCTTTTCAGCATCAGTTTCTGTAACCTTCTCAGTTGCTTCCACTGACCAAGCTTTTTGGCACGAAAGATTCTTCGACGCAGGTTTCTAACAATCTTACGGGCTTTCTTCCAGTTGACCTGGCTCCAGTCTGTAAGTTGTGCCGTCTGTCCATTTACCGGGCTATTGCCCCGTATCAAACTTTTCATCAGGTTCGATTCCTTATCTTTCGAAAATCTTTCGTATAAGACCCAAGGGAAGTCTGCTATTACTTTCGTTCAGGGGCAAAGTTTGAACCCCTATCCTCCGTATTACCAGAGGCGTTTGCTTTTTCCCTCATCCTCTACCCCCCAGAGAGTTCCGTCCTTGTTGCCTCAGACCTACCTTAGATATCGACCTTCTAAGGACTCTGTGGGGCTTACCCTGTTGTGTCAAGTAAATTTATTTCTCCTTCGGATGATGCCTCTTCCACGGATGGGAGTTTTGTTTACACGGCTTATAGAGAAACTAGCTATAGGCCCTACCCACTTGGCTTTTGCCTTCAGCGTGTCAGGTCTTTACGCTGGTCATGAGATTACGCGGTTTATTAGCATTTCATTTTCATTCATCCATATCGGAGAAGCCCTCTAGCTCCTAACCGGGTTTGACCTTACCTAGCTTCGGCTACATTCGTGACTCTGCATATTTCCCTTTTGTTACCAAAAGGTATTGAGTCCAACCTAAAAGGTTGTTTTACGTGAGGGTAGGTGGTGTAAATTACCCTGGGGAGTCGGCTCCCCGCTTTACTTGACCAGTTCAGGTCGCGC
>NZ_JAAHHU010000696.1:0-2423 GCF_010672095.1 Moorena sp. SIO3I6
TTTTTTTTTTCAAGCAGAAGCCGGCATACGATCTCTGGAAGCTATGGTTACTGGAGTTCAGACTTGTGCTCTTCCGAACTCAATTCTCAATTCTCAATTCTTAATTCTCAATTCTCAATTTCCGACTCCCGACTCCCGACTCCCGACTCCCGACTCCCGACTCCCGACTCCCGACTCCCGACTCCCGACTCCCGACTCCCGACTCCCGACTCCCTGTTCCCTAACCCAATTAATAACTACTAATTAATCATGATTACATCCAACCGCACAACTGACAACTCTTACGCTGAAGCGACTACCAATGAAGTAATTCAAGAGCAGGAATTATCCCAACCAATTATTCCGCAACAACCTAGCGTTTTTCTGAAACAACCTAGCATTTGGTCGCGGGCTATTCTTTGGGGATTAGTTGGGATAACAACCTTTGGAATTACTTGGGCAAGTGTGGCCAAAATTGAGAAAGTGATTCCAGCACAGGGCAAGTTAGAGCCACAAGGGGATGTTAAGGAAGTTCAAGCATCGATTAGTGGTGTGGTAGCAGAGGTTTTGATTAAGGATGGGGAGCTAGTTAAGCCAGATGATGTTCTGATTCGCTTTGATATGACCTCTGCTCAAGCTCAGTTGGTTTCTCTGGAACAAATTCAGAAATCCTTAATCCAAGAAAATCAGTTTTATCGTGCTCAAATCGGTTCCGATCAAGCTACTCAACCCAATACTCAACCGCTAAACTTGCCAGTAGAAGTTTTGCTTCTTATTAAAAACCGCGCTAACTTAGTGGCAGAAAATCAACTCTATCGAGTGCAAGTGACTGGGGCTGATGGTGGAGCCAACCTGACCTCAGAGCAACAATTTCGTCTACAGATAAACCTAGCAGAATTAAATTCTCGGGTAACGGCCAATAAGCAAGAAATTCAGCAACTAGAAAATCAGCTAGGGCAAACTAAAATCCAATTAGCGAATGCTAGAAATCTGTTGAGTACAGCTAACAATAATTTAGTGACTGCACAGACTAATTTAGCAACTGAACAGGAGATTTTAACTGATTTTGAACCGTTACTTACTGAAGGAGCTGTTCCCAAAATTCAATACCGTAGACAGAAACAAGAGGTCGGTAGAGGGGAAGCTGAAGTGGGTACACGGGAAGCTGAGGTTGGTACACAGCAAGCTGAGGTCAACCAGTTAATTCAGGAACAAGAACGGATTAGAAGTGCGATCGCTCAAGCTCAGGCACAATTGGCCAACACCATTGCGGCTTCTCAAACTGAGCTACAGGATCGGATTGCTGTGAATCAACAACGGATTGCGGATATCGATAGTCAGCTCAGTAAGCAAATTGTCGAAAATGATAAACGGATAGCGGAAATTGATAGTCAAATTAGTCAAATCAAGCAAAATTTGAAGTATCACGAAATCAAAGCTCCTGTAGCTGGCAAAGTTTTTGAGCTAAAGGCTCGCCCAGGCTTTGTGACAACCAGTAGCGAAACTATTCTAGAAATTGTGCCTAATGATGAGCTAATTGCTGAAGTTTATATCACCAATAAAGACCGGGGTTTTGTAAAAGAAGGCATGGAGGTTGATGTCAGAATTGATTCCTTTAATTTTAGTGAGTTTGGTGATATCAAAGGTAAATTAATCTCCATTGGAGCCGATGCTTTAGAGCCCGATCAGATTTATCCTTATTACCGTTTTACTGCCAAAATTGCCCTAAAACAGCAGTTTATCGATATTAAGGGCAACTCAGTTCCCCTAGCATCAGGGATGTCGGTAAGTGTGAATATTAAGGAGAGAAAGCGTCGAGTGATTACTATCTTTACTGGCTTTTTAACCAAGAAGTTGGATAGTTTGAAGGGGACTAAATAGAGGGAGTGGGGAATCGGGAATCGGGAATCGGGAATCGGGAACAGGGAATCGGGAATCGGGAATCGGGAATCGGGAATCGGGAACAGGGAATCGGGAATCGGGAACAGGGAATCGGGAACAGTAATAATAGTTGACTGTTTCACTCTCCCGACTCCTGACTCCCGACTTTCGACTCCCTGTTACCTTCGCTATATTTTTATGAAGTTCAAGTAAAGTCTTTTCAAGAATTGTTACATCAGTAACGCTTAATTCATAGTTTATGAAATAATGCCAGGCATCAGGAGCTCTATTGATTAACATGAAACCTCGGATTGATCAACTTCTGCAAGCAAGTCCTTTTGTTCTGTGTTCTATACTAGCTGCAACTACGGCATTAGGACAAATCACTCCAGATAATACCCTGGATAATGAAAGGTCTGTAGTAACCAATCTCAATATTAACGGGATTGTAATAGATTTAATTGAAGGTGGGGCGATTAGAGAAAGCAATCTCTTCCACAGCTTTTCGGATTTCAATGTGGCCGAGTTTGGACGGGTTTATTTTGCTAATCCAGCAGGAATTG
>NZ_JAAHHU010000697.1:0-2422 GCF_010672095.1 Moorena sp. SIO3I6
AAGATAGCTTTGGGGGACGAGTGATTATCAATGCTTTAGGCATCTTTGGTACTGAATTTAGAGAACAACAAACTCCAGATAGTGATATTACCGCCTCTTCCCAACTGGGAGCTTCCTTTAGCGGTACTGTCGAAATTAATGCACCTTCGGATGACCCTAGCGCAGGATTATTCCAGCTACCGGAAAATTTTGTTAATCTCAAACTCCTAGTTGCCACTGGTTGCGGTACCTCGGATGGCAATCAATTTACCCAATTTGGCCGGGGTGGCTTACCCACAGACCCCACTAAACCGCTTCGGGGTGAAACCCTGTGGATGGATTTACGTCCATTACCTCGCCACAGCGCTCGCCGCCGGAAAAATCGTAATCATGCTTCTAATGCTTCTAATGCAGCTAAGTCACGTCGGTCTAGAATTGTTGAAGCTAATCGATGGATTATTAATAACGACGGAGTGGTCGAGTTAGTGGCTGATTCAGTTCAGTCGAGTCCCTTCATTTCCTGGTTTTCCCCTTATTATTGCGTACGGTAACAGCATTTGGGCAATAACTCTAGTTTTCTCTACGTTTAGGCTTTCTTAATCATTCACCTTACTAATGATCATCCCATTGCTATTTTTTTTAACTAGGCCGATAAGTGTTACAAATGGTTAACCAGTATTTAATATCTGTGAGTAGTTTTTCTAGAATTAAATTATAGAACCCTATCACATTGAGTAGCATCTTACTACGGCACTGACTACACCACTGACTACAAGAAACTATTCACTCAACGTCTTCAATGTCAGGGATTATAGCTCAAGCGCGAACCTCAGTATCTTACACATCTTCCCTATCTTTACTAGACAAGGGCAACCCTTAATTTATTTTCTGCAAGTACTTAAATTCCATATCTTCGAGCCCCCATCTGAATAATTTTAAGAGGCGAGGAAAAACTAATCATGGCTTACAAAAAAATTCTGGTAGCAATCGACCGCTCATCCCAAGCAGAAGCAGTGTTTGAAAACGCCCTAGACCTAGCCGAAAAGGAACAGAGTACTCTGATGCTAGTACACTTCCTTAACTGGGAACGTCAGGAAATGATGACTCCTTACGTAGGTCTTGGCACCATAGCTGATGTAGACCTCTATGGTAGTCTGCGAAAGGTTCACCAAGAAAATCTGCAAATACACGTTGAGGAAAACAAAGAGTGGCTTAGGAGTTATGCTCAACAGGCCAATAATCATGGTATCGCTGCCGAAGTATCTTGTCAATTGGCAGATCCGAGTGTAGGAATTTGTGATCTAGCCCAAAAGTGGGGTGCGGATTTAATTGTTCTAGGTCGTCGAGGGCTTGGGGGTTTAAAAGAAATGGTACTCGGGAGTGTCAGTAACTATGTTGTTCACCATGCTCCTTGCTCAGTGTTGGTAGTTCAAGGGGTAGCAACCCCAAGCATTGAGTTAACCACTACAGCCACTCCAGTAACTACAGATACAAAGTAGAGATTGAGCTTTGCTCACGCTTTGCGATTGAGCTTTGCTCACGCTTTGCGACCGACAGGCTTAACATTCTAGCGATGCAGCGCGGTCTTGGGGAGCCAGTGCGGTCTTGGGGAGGCAGCGCGGTCTTGGGGGTTTCCCCCATGAGCGACTGCCGTGGTTCCCCCGCAGACGAAACCTGATTACGTTGAGCCTTTATGGTTGGTAGGCTATGCAGATGCATGGGTTTTAACTTATTGATTAGCGATGCAGCGCGGTCTTGGGGGTTTCCCCCATGAGCGACTGCATCAAGACAAGGCGAGCCTGTCTTACGGTAACTATCGCCTTTGGCGACGCTTGGCCGTAGGCCACGCCAAAGGCGAACGCGAACAAACCATGAGCAACTGGCGTGGTTTCCCCCACTCGCGCTTTGCATCAAGAAGGCTTTAGGAATTATGCATTTTTTACATAGATGGATCAAATAGACTGATTCATCACTAATCATTTCACTAATCTTTCTTACTTCCACCAGAAGTCTAGTCTCTTTTTGAGAGCAGGAATTCCACAATAACTCTACTTGTAGGGTGCGTTATTAACGCACCCTACTACTTATAGGTTTTGGTTATAGGTTTTGGAGTCCAGTTTTGTGTAAGTTGTGGGAGTTATTTCTCCAGGATTTTCTCAACAACTGTGGCTTATTGATGTTAGTTTGCTTGTATAGCAATCCCTGTAGGAATTGTAAAAATTTTGATCCCAAGTTCCCTGTTCCCAGATCCGCTGTTCCCTGTTCCCTTTGCTATACCCATACTTATGCATTTTTGTCAATGCTGAGGTGATAATTAGATCTACAGGTTACCACCTGCCATCAGAAGAAGTATCTATGATGCCGGTAGGTATTTGGCATTTTGGCAGTAATTTTACTTCGACTGGAGATAATATAGATCTTCGGAAAATGTTGAAGTTCGGTA
>NZ_JAAHHU010000698.1:0-2420 GCF_010672095.1 Moorena sp. SIO3I6
ACCAGTAAAGCATGTGCGATTCGTTGACTAGAAACCTAACCCAATAAGGGTAAAAGGGGGATTAGTCACAAGGTATTAAACCTTGATAACTTGGTAACCATGTTGGTGAAAGACCAACCCTCGCAAAATCCGAGTGACAGCCCTACCCCTAATCACTGAGAAATAACAAACTCTAGGTTAAAGCGGGGTCGAACAGCGAAGCTCTACCAGCCTAAAGGTGGGGTTAGTAGCAGGCAATAGAACTCATGGGTACGAGAGGAAGATACGTAAGAACCATCGTAACTGGTAAGTAGCGTAATAGGCTGAAACGCTGCATGCAAATAGCTATAGAACAAAACAGGATTATAGGATTATGCTTTCTTATAATGATTTTCCTGGTTCTCGGTGGAGAGTATCACCCTAAAAGTTCAATAGAATGGCTGCCAGGAACGAAGTAACTCCATAGGTGCTCTCAATGAGGTCGGTCATTGAGTAGGTAGTTAGCCGCATGGCCTATGTGAGAAGGATTGAATCAGAAGCTAACGCCTAGATTAACACCTAGGATACGCAGACAGATTCACGTGATAAGGAAAGGATATAGCAATGAGTAGCAATGAAGAAGTCTAAAGCTCGGGGGTTTACCCCACAGTCAGAATGGAACCAGGTCGATTGGCGAAAGCTAGAACGAACTGTGTTTAAGTTGCAAAAACGGATATATCAAGCCTCTCAGCGTGGCGATGTTCGCGTGGTAAGAAGGGTACAAAAAACATTGATGAAGTCCTGGTCTGCAAAAATGCTAGCGGTGAGGAAGGTAACACAACAGAACAAAGGTAAAAAGACTGCCGGAATAGACGGGAGAAAAGCTTTAACCAACAAGCAGCGCCTAGTCTTAGTAGCCAACCTTAAAATACACAAACGACCTCAACCTACCCGCAGAGTATGGATAGACAAACCCGGTCGTAAAGAAAAACGCCCCCTTGGGATACCCACCATATACGACAGAGCGCTCCAAGCCCTTACCAAACAGGCATTAGAACCTGAATGGGAAGCACGTTTCGAGCCAAACTCATACGGGTTCAGACCAGGAAGGTCATGTCATGACGCCATACAAGCAATATTTAAAAGCATCAAACAAATGCCCAAATGGGTATTAGATGCCGATATTGCCAAATGTTTTGACAAAATCAACCACGATGCTCTTCTAAATAAACTGAATACCTACCCATCCATGAAACGGTTAATCAAAGGTTGGTTAAAAGCCGGGGTAATGGATGAAGGAATATTCACATCGACAGACGAAGGTACTCCCCAAGGTGGAATAATATCTCCACTTCTGGCGAACATAGCCCTCCACGGAATGGAAAACAGGATAAAGGAATACGCCGAAACCTTACCCGGAAATAAACGGAGAAATAAAACGGCATTAAGTCTAATCCGATATGCAGATGACTTCGTCATAATGCACAAATCCAAAGAAGTGGTAGAAGAATGTCAAAGAATCATCAGAAAGTGGTTGGAAGAAATTGGCCTGGAACTAAAATCCACAAAAACCAGATTGGTACACACCTCAAACGGCTTTGAATTCTTAGGATTTAATGTACGTCAATATCAGACGGGAAGACACCAATCTAAGCAAGGATTCAAAACCCTCATCAAACCCTCGAAGAAAAGAGTGAAAGAGCATTGGGAAAAGCTATCCAAGGTCATTGACCGACACAAGGCTGCTCCCCAAAAAGCTTTAATAAGCAAACTAAAACCAATAATAAGAGGATGGTGTAACTACAACAAATGCGTTGTAAGTAAAGAAACCTTCTCAGATTTGGATAACAGGCTCTGGAACAAACTTCAAAGATGGGGATATAGAAGACATCCAAACAAATCCAAGACCTGGGTAAACAAGAAATATTGGGGAACCAAGGTTGAAAAACCTAAGAAATGGTACGAAGCTCCTAAGGTTGATAACTGGGTATTTATGGCAAGTGAAGATAATTATTTACCTAAACATGCCAAAACAAAAATAATCAGGCACAACAAAGTTAAGGGAGACAGAAGTATTTTCGATGGAGACCTCATATATTGGAACACCAGAATGCAAAAGCATCCCGAGATGACCAGTCAAAAGGGAACACTTTTGAAAAGGCAAGAAGGGAAATGCAATCATTGTGGACTCATATTCAGGGACGGGGATTTTATGGAAGTACACCACATAATACCACGCGCAAACGGTGGAAACGACCAACTCAATAATCTTGAGCTACTTCACCTACACTGCCACGATGCAAAACACAGAAAGAAAATCAATCTAACAAACTTAGATGATAATCCCTTCTAGAGGTATCAATGACAATGATTCCTTTCATGAGGAGCCGTATGACGGGAAACTGTCACGTACGGTTTTGAAGACGAGTCGGCTGGGGGCGACCCCCCGACTTAGTTTAACC
>NZ_JAAHHU010000699.1:0-2419 GCF_010672095.1 Moorena sp. SIO3I6
AGTGCGACTCGTTGAGCTGAAACCCACGCCAGTGGGGGGATAGCTCGAATAGCAATAGCTATTTAACTGTGTGTTACATGTAGGTTCAAATCCTACAACCTAGATGTCAGGTTACTCCATATTCCTAGGCTCCGAGACTGAATATCAACGGGTCGAGTGCAAGGAATAAAAGCGGTGTCAATTCTAAGTCATCCATGAGCCAAACCGCAAGGGAGACCGAAAGGATAAGACAACGAACTGGTGATTGACGCATCGTCAGCCCAAGATTCAGGACAAGATGACTCATGTCCCGTATCGAATTAGAGACCATGGGTGAACAAGTCTTTCCGCGCTGGTTCAGACATCCCCCGTCTAATAGACAGTCTCTCGGTGTATAGCCAGTATCCAACCCGGTCAGACAATGGACACACGGAACGAGGTAATCAAGATAATTGCTCCTGTAAAAAAGGTAGGTATTCAACCGCAAGGGTTATCTTGACGAGACGATATCAGAAGCCAATGCCCTGGGGAAAGCCCAGGGATATGCTGACAGATATCCCTGAGACAACAAGAGTAGAACACGAGTAGCAGTTATGTCCAATACACACGAACCCGTGATGGTGGAATCGAATAACTGGAACTCTCTCAACTGGAAAACCATTGAGAGAGCAGTGTTCAAGCTGCAAAAGCGTATCTACAAAGCCTCCCAAAATGGGGACAAAGCCAAAGTTAGAAAGCTACAAAAACTACTTGCCAAATCAAAATCAGCGAAACGGCTAGCCATAAGGAAAGTAACTCAAGATAACAGAGGTAAAAGAACCGCCGGAATTGATGGGAAGAAGAGTCTTGACCCATCTCAAAGGTTAGCGCTTGCCAGATACCTAGAGTTGGACGGTAAGGCCAATCCTGTAAGAAGGATAATGATTCCTAAACCCGGAAAGAAGGAAAAAAGACCTCTAGGAATCCCAAATATGGAAGACAGAGCGAAACAGGCATTAGCCAAGATAGCTCTAGAACCAGAGTGGGAAGCCAAATTTGAGACAAATTCTTACGGATTCAGACCTGGGAGAAGCACAAAGGACGCAATAGCGGCCATATACTCAGACATCAACAAACAGGATTATTATGTCCTAGATGCTGATCTAGAAAAGTGCTTTGACCGTATAGACCATCAAAAACTGTTGGACAAAGTGGATACATATCCACAAATGCGAAGACAGTTAAAGGCTTGGTTGAAAGCAGGAGCCGTTGGAAAAGATGGGTTCATCAACACACCAGCAGGTACACCTCAAGGAGGAGTAATCTCGCCATTATTGGCAAATATCGCATTGCACGGTATGACCCAATTAATGAAAGAGGAATTTCCCCTAAGGTATATCACTAAAGCGTTAGGAAAAAAGTACAACCTACCCAGTGGGAGAACTCTAAGAACTCCCATAGTCCACAGATATGCAGATGATTTCATTATCCTGCACCAAAGTAAAGAGGTTGTACTGGAAGCCAAAGAGGCAATCCAAGAATGGCTAAAAGAAATTGGACTGAACCTAAAGGAATCTAAAACCTCAATAGCACACACCCTAGGAAAGGAAGGGACTTTGACAGGTTTTGACTACCTCGGGTTCAACATCCGACAATATGAGGTCAATGAGGTTAATAGCCGGAAGGATAGGACGGGTAAGAAATTAGGGTATAAAACACTAATCAAACCCAGTAAGGAATCCATAAATAGGCATATGGATGACCTGAAAATAACTATCAGAAAGCACAGAAACTCTGACCAAGCCACATTAATAGGAGACCTAAACGCTAAAATAACTGGATGGGCAAACCAATACAACTCAGTGGTTAGCTCCAGAATATTTGGACAAATTGACTATAAGCTATTCCACAAACTAGAAAGATGGGCTAAATATAGGTCTCCAAACATTGGAGCCAAAGAAGCCATGTCCAACTATTGGTGGATAGACAAAGGGGAAGGATGGACATTCAAAACCCCTGATGGAACAGCTACCTTGGTGAAACATAAAGACACCAAAATAAAAAGGGTAGTTAGACTAATAGGTCACAAATCCATATATGACGGAGACTGGCTATATTGGGCTGAAAGGCTTGCCAAATACCATGGGGTAAAACCCACAGTAAACAAACTGCTGAAAAAGCAGAAGGGAAAATGCGGTCTGTGCAATCAAAGGTTTAAGGCCGATGATATTTTTGAAGTAGACCACATCATCCCCCAAAGAGCAGGCGGTAGTAATAAGCTAGACAACAAACAGCTAGTCCATGCTCACTGTCACCATACCAAAACTCGGGAACAGAGAACAATATATCCCCACAAAGGAGAGCAATAACAATGTTGCCAGGAGGAGCCGGATGATTGGGAACAGTCATGTCCGGTTCTGGAGGAGAGTTCTAGGGGGGAACCCCTAGTTCGACTCTAATA
>NZ_JAAHHU010000007.1:0-52640 GCF_010672095.1 Moorena sp. SIO3I6
GAAAACCCATTCTAGAAGGTACCAATGACAATGGTTCCGTTTGATGAGGAGCCGTATGATGCGAAAGTATCACGTACGGTTTTGAAGACGAGTCGGTGGGGCGACTCACCGGCTTAGTTTAATTTTGACCTCTACTGTTCTTGGCTCCGGCCAGGTTCAGCAAGTTGGATCGTTGAGTGAAGAATCCCCGCGTCTTTAGACCGGGGAGTGTCAATTGAATGGAGTAGATCATAATCAGATACCCAATTACCAAGACAGAAATGTAGCGATTTCTGAAAGCGATGCAGCGCCTTCATGAAGGGAGGCAGTGCGGTCTTGGGGAGCCAGTGCGGTCTTGGGGAGGCAGCGCGGTCTTGGGGAGGCAGCGCGGTCTTGGGGGTCTCCCCCACTCGCTATTGCCGTGGTTCCCCCACTCGCTATTGCCGTGGTTCCCCCACTCGCTATTGCCGTGGTTCCCCCCATGAGCAACTGGCGTTCCACGGAGCAAACAGCGGTGCGGACGCAGGTTCCCTTTGAATTACCGTAAGGAGAGGGGAGTCTTTATAAGCGGCGTAATAATTTTAAGTTACATGAAATAAGGCTCCCCTGTCCAAGGTTCTGTCTTAACACGCAGCCCCTCCCCACTCGCTATTGCATCAAGACAGGGGAGACAAGGAAGGTTGGGTTAATTGTCAAACTAGCTACATTTTATGATTGACAAATCACTTTAGTTGTGATAATATTATTAACGTTATTTACTCCATCCTAAATAATTTGTCTTTACCCACATAGGCGTGAAACCGTTAATTGACTGGGCAAGACTCCAGCTCGATGCCCAAAATCCCAGGGTTAATGAAATAAATTATCAATAGATTGGGTCAAGGATGTAGCCAAATCTACGACGCAATTGACTACATTCTTCCGTTGACACTTCCAGAGCAAAATTGCCACAATCTCACCAGCTATTTCCAAAAATAGATCAAGTAGGGGGTAAACTACCCAAATGTTAATAATTGATCCAGAAAAGATTAATCAAGAGATTCAGTGGCTGGATGAATCTACAATTATTTTCCAAAATAAAATATTCACTAGAGGTTTTGATCTTTCCCCAAATGCTTATAAAAAATCCTTAAAGTTTTGTAGTTGCGAAATCTCTCAGGAATTTCGGCCTCTGTATTTAGTTTTAGAATATCCCCATTATCTGACAATTTGGATTGAGCAAAAAGAAAGAAGTTTAACCAACAAAGTTTTTAGTTCACCAATAAATAGTGATCAACCTAAATTCACTGATGTTTTATCACTAAGAACAGCTAGATCTGAAGCGGAAACTCCTAGACATCTTGATAGTGAAGAATCCAGAAATCATAACCAGTTTACTACGCCAGTTTTACCTGATTCACTCCCGGAAGATGTTTCAGCTTCCGAAGCTTCGATAGTAACTCAAAACCCCGGATACTGGTACAATTCGACAGAATCTGATTCCCCCGAAAATCCAAAAGTACCTACTGGTAATCTCGATCAGGAGAAAGTGGTTTCTGAGACAGCAGTCAGTGACCAGAACAATACACCAAAAGCTGAGGGCGACCTGAATCCTAGTGGTCAGCAAATTACTAAGCAATCTGTTAAACGGGTGTTTAAAAAAAAATATCGAGGGATTGTCTATGAAGTGGAAGCTATCTTAATCCAGTTACCGACCGATGCTCAAGGGTTTGTTATACAACGGCCTAAAAAGAAATATCGAGGAATTTCCTACTAAGTTCATAAGTAAGCGGTCAGCGGTCAGCGGTCAGCGGTCAGCTTAAAACAAACTTCATTTGGGAGAATTTAATATTGATAAATTAATGAGAATTGAAAGTCACCAGAAAAGTCTATCAGCTTTGTGGCACAGGCTTCGACGCTGTGACCTAACCAAAAGCTGATAGCTGATACGCGACACGCTGATACGTGACACGCTGATAGCTTACCTAGAAACTATTCCATGCCTTCAATGGGTGCAAAGCCTTGTCGCTGGATATTTTCAGTAATAGTACGGGGTTCGAGGAATTGTACTAGATAATCGGGACCTCCTGCTTTTGACCCTACTCCAGACATCTTGAAACCACCAAACGGTTGCCGTGATACAATGGAGCCGGTAATATTGCGGTTGATATATAGATTACCGACCTCAAACTCCGCTGAGGCTTGTTCTATATGGCATGGAGTACGAGAATATAAGCCTCCGGTGAGCCCATAGTTGGTACTGTTGGCAATATCAAGGGCTTCTTGGAAATTCTTTGCGGCCATTACGGCTACTACTGGACCAAAGATTTCTTCTTGGGCAATGGTGGCGTTGGGGGAGATATCTTTAAAGATAACTGGACCAATAAAGTATCCGGTGTCAGGTGCTGGCATTTCTAATGCTACGTTGGCTTCCTGACGTCCTTTTTCAAGGTACTCCCGAATGCGATCGCGTGCAGTAGCATCTATCACTGGACCAACCTGGGTACTGGGTGCTTCTGCTGCTCCAATATTAAGCGATCGCGTTGCTTCCACTAACCGTTTTAGGAAGTTATCATACACTGGCTCTAACACAATTACTCGGGAGCAAGCGGAACACTTTTGACCACTGTAGCCAAATGCTGATTTGACGACTCCAGCTACAGCTTGGTCGAGGTCAGCACTTTCATCTACGATAATTCCATTTTTACCTCCCATCTCCGCAATGACTCGCTTGAGATGTTTTTGACCTGGTTGCACAATGGCAGCATCGGCGTAGATACGACAACCGACTTCTTGGGAACCGGTAAAGGCAATTAGATGGACATCGGGATGCTTGACCATATGGGCACCGACGGTTGAGCCTTTGCCTGGAACGAATTGAAATACTCCTTTGGGTATCCCGGCTTCTACTAAAATTTCAGCTATTTTCGCGGCAATCACTGAGGAGTTTTCTGCGGGTTTGAGTAGAGTACAATTTCCGGCCACTAGGGCTGCTACAGTCATTCCTGTAGTAATGGCGATGGGGAAGTTCCAAGGAGAAATTACTAGGGCAATACCTCGGGGTTGATAGACATAGCGATTGGTTTCTCCAGCAATGTCGTAGTTATATCCATCCCTTAGCCGTTCCATCTCTGATGCGTAGTAATAACAGAAGTCAATCGCTTCGGAGACTTCTGCATCCGCTTCTCGTAATGGTTTACCAACTTCCAGACAGACCCATGCTGATAATTCAGCACGGCGTTGTTCCATCAAGTCTCCTGCTTTACGTAAAATACCAGCACGTTCGCTTACTGGTGTACGTCGCCAACTGGGAAATACTGCTTTAGCTTTCTCGATTGCTAATTCTGCTTGTTCTACAGAAATTAATCCAATTTTCCCGATCACGACCCTAGGGTTAGAGGGATTAACAGAATCTACTGTGTCTGTTGTAGGCTGATATTCCCCATTGATTAAGGGTAAATAGGTCTTACCTAGTTGTTGGCGAACGGTAAGTAAGGCTTGTTTAGCTTTTTCTCTGGCTTCTAGCTGAGCATAGTCTGTATTGGCAGCATTGGTGAATGGGTTAGTAGGTTGAAGGTTAGCAGGTTGTTCGCCTTTGGCGTTCCCGTAGGGTAGGTTAGAAGGTTGTTCGCCTTTGGCGTTCCCGTAGGGTAGGTTGGAAGGTTGTTCGCCTTTGGCGTTCCCGTAGGGTAGGTTGGAAGGTTGTTCGCCTTTGGCGTTCCCGTAGGGTAGGTTAGTAGGTTGTTCGCCTTTGGCGTTCCCGTAGGGTAGGTTAGTAGGTTGTTCGCCTTTGGCGTTCCCGTAGGGTAGGTTAGTAGGTTGTTCGCCTTTGGCGTTCCCGTAGGGTAGGTTTGAAGACGGTTGTGAACTTTCAACATTCAACTTTCCAACATTCAACGTGCCAACATTCAACGTGCCAACATTCAACTGTTCCTGTAACTGTTGTGGTGGTGCAATCAATTCCTCTACGGGTCTATCTTCTAAGCTTTGTCGTAGGAAGGAACTATTTGCGGTATTTTCCAATAGCCGCCGAATCAGGTAAGCCATTCCTGGTAGGAGCTCTCCATAGGGTGCATAAACCCTGACTCGATGACCCTGATTGACTAAGGCTTTGGCGAGTTGGTCTCCCATACCGTAGAGGACTTGCATCTCAAAGCAGCGACGGGGGATATTGAGATTTTCAGCAATTGCGATCGCATAAGCTTGGGAGCGCACGTTATGGGAACCAATAGCGCTATAAACATACTCGTGGTTTTCTAGCAGCAGTTGGGTGATACGCTCAAAATTGGCATCTGTGGCGGCTTTCTGGTTATATACTGGTTGGGGCCAATGGTTTTGGAGTGCTGTTATCGTCTCTTGGTCCCAATAGGCTCCTTTGACCAAGCGTATGGTTACTGGATTACCCCGCTGTTTTGCCCAGGCAATCAAGTCCTGACAATCTTGTTGTGACTCTCGCAGATAGGCTTGCATGGTAACACCGATATCGGTGCGAGAGCGAAACTCTTCTTCCATTAACAAGTCTTTGAGTATGGAGAAAGTAATGTCTTTGTACTCATACTGCTCCATATCAAAATGAACCGCCGCCCCCAATTCTTTGGCACGGCGGAGCAATTTGCGGATGCGATCGCACACCCGATTTTGGCTACCCTGAGGATCAAGAGAATCAAATTGAGAGTAGAATGCTGTCAGTTTAACCGATACTTGGACGAGTGGCAAGGATTTACCATCAGCAACATCAATTTCCTCTACCTTAGACCACTGTTTTGCTGCCTCAGTGAGTTGTTCGATCAGTTGCAGATAGCGGTCTAGGTAAGACTGAGCTTCTACTTCTGTAATTACGGCTTCTCCCAATAAGTCTAGGGTAAATGCCATCTTCTGGTTTCGCAGGCGTTTAATGGTTTTAAGGGCCTGGTTGAGATTTTCCCCAGCAATATACTTTTGGGCTAGGGTGGCTACAGCAGCAGATATGGTTTTGGCTGCCAGTTGTCCTGGTATGGAGTCGGGATTGGTGAAATTGAGCATTCCCTTCAGGGCAGCAGGCAGTTCTACTGACTCATCCCCTAGGTATTCTTGAAAGTGACGAGCAACTTCCGTTTGGCTACGCAGTGCCGGTAGGGTATCGATGAAGCGAAATAGCTGCACCCGTAGTCCTGGATTACTCATTGCCCAGGCTAGTAACTTATCATCCCACCGCATTTGGTCTCGCATTTGGGCAAGAAAGGAACCTTTCTCCCGAGTTGCGGCTAGAAGTTCTCTGGCAATTTCCTGAGTTTTGGCTTCGTAAGTGCTTTTGGGGATTTCTATAACCACCGGTGGTAGACTCCTGTTCTGGATGCTGGCAGTTTTTGATAAAACAATTATTATATTTTATTTTCTCTAGTTAAAGCAAGATTTGACTTGAGTCTTTAGAGGGATTTGAGGTAAGCATTCAGTTTTTATTCAAAATTAGCTCAAGTACCGTGGAATAGGCTTCTAGCCTGTGACATGTGGAATAGGCTTCTAGCCTGTGACATGTGGAATAGGCTTCTAGCCTGTGACATGTGGAATAGGCTTCTAGCCTGTGACATGTGGAATAGGCTTCTAGCCTGTGACATGTGGAATAGGCTTCTAGCTGATATAAAAGCCAGAATTAATGATCGTGATATTTTTGGCATCATAGAAGTAACTCCTATTTAGGTGGGAGGAAAACCGCGCTGGTGTGGATTAATGGTTATGACCAGCGCGGTTATTAGTATCGGTCGTCACTTTCTATACTATACATAACTACTCGAAAAAAAGCAAGGGGCAATTAAAAGTTTTTACATTTATTTACAACTAAAATTTTTAACAGGATTTATACTCAAATTTGTGTAGGATTTAGCTAGTTTTTTTGGGTTATAGCAATTGTAAATTAATTGTAATAATTTTTGTTTCCTGTTCCCTGTTACCTGTTCCCTTTTACTACTCCCTACTCCCTACTCCCTTTTTACATCAATCCTATGTTTACATTTAAACTCAAAATGCTATAGGATAGTATCAATCATCATTTACAGACTAGTTATGTTAACCCTTGATGAAATCGAAACAGCTATTCGACAATTACCGAACAGCGAGATTATAGAGCTGGCAGCCCGCTTACAAAATTATTTAGATGATGCGCGATAATAGGTGGGACCAGCAGCTAGAATCTGACCTAAAATCTGGAAAGCTAGACAAGCTTATTGCCAGAGCAGAAGCAGATATTGCTACCAATCAAGTTAAGGAGCTTAATGAAATCCTTGACGACACCTAATTTTTCGATAAATGCTATAAACTAGATTAACCATAAATCTAAGTAAACAACTAATCATCATGAATTGGAGAGAATACATTCATTCCAATCCCAACATTTTATTAGGGAAGCCAGTGGTTAAAGGCACTCGTTTATCCGTTGAGTTTATTTTAGGCTTGTTTGCTGCTGGTTGGACAGAGTTACAGATATTGGAAAGCTATCCAACACTAACTCCAGAATCAATTCGAGCAATCTTTGCCTTTACTGTTGAATGTATGCCATAGCAAAGGGAACAGGGAATAGGGAACAGGGAACAGAAGAAAAATATTGATGTAGGGTGGGCAGTGCCAAAGATAAATAACAGCAGCTGGCGATAGCATTAGTAAGCACTGCCCACCGGGCGAATCAATCACAAAGCGAGAATATTGATGTAGGGTGGGCAGTGCAAAAGATAGATAACAGCAGCTGGCGATAGCATTAGTAGGCACTGCCCACCCTACTAACTTTAAAATAGCGAATCAATCACAAAGCGAGAATATTGATGTGGGGTGGGCAGTGCAAAAGATAGATAACAGCAGCTGGCGATAGCATTAGTAGGCACTGCCCACCGGGCGAATCAATCACAAAGCGAGAATATTGATGTGGGGTGGGCAGTGCAAAAGATAGATAACAGTAGCTGGCGATAGCATTAGTAGGCACTGCCCACCCTACTAACTAACTCCCTAAAACCCAGACATTTTTACCTGACCGAATTGAAAACCTCTGTATACTGAAATTGTGAGTCATCTCCTTCAACAATGGAATTATTCGCTGCTGCCGTTTTCGCTATTGCTACTGTGCTCGCCACTAAAGCTATAGAAAAAACTGGGGGAAATGTCGGGCAAGTTGTCTGGGACAATACTAGCCAGTTTGTGGAATCTCTGAGAAACCAGTCTCCATATACAGTAACTGCGATCGCAAAAGCTCCAGACAATCTCTTGATTATGCCGAAGTGGTATTAGAAGTAGAAGCAGCAGCGAAACAAAATCCGGAAGTTGTCCAAAGTATCGAGCATTTAGTGACTACTAGTGAAAATTACAACATTGATAATATGAATAACCAAACTCGATTCAATCAAGCTCCCCCACTACCTCCTTATTATGTGGAACGCCCGGAAGTAAGCCAACGACTAAAACAAATCCTTTTATCCCAAGAAACCGCTAAAGCTGGCACGTTAGTTGTTAGTGCTATCTATGGTTTAGGAGGAATTGGAAAATCCACCTTAGCTGCAGCATTAGCCCATGACAAAGAGGTTCAATCCCATTTTACCGATGGGATTTTTTGGGCAACCTTAGGTCAGCAACCTGATATTTTATCTTTTCTAAGTAGCTGGATACAGCAATTAGGAGATTATGATTTTAAACCAATTAACACTGAGGCAGCTTCTTTACAACTAAAAACATTATTATCCGATAAAAAAGCCTTGCTAGTTGTCGATGATGTTTGGCATCCTGACCATGTTGAACCCTTTCGAGTGGCTGGGGATGGCTGTCGGCTTTTAGTAACTACCAGAGAAGCCCAGGTTAAAGATGCGATTCCCTATGATTTGGACGTGATGACTCCCAATGAATCCTTGGAGTTATTAGCGTCTTGTTTAACCAACGAGATAACTAATAAAAAATTAACTAATCAAGAACTCGAATATGCTGAAACCTTAGCCAAAACTGTCGGCTACTTACCCCTAGCATTAGAATTAGCTGCTGCCCAAGTTAGGGATGGCATCTCTTGGCAGGATTTACTGGATGAGTTACAAGATTTAATTATTGGTGTAGAAGCTTTGGATCGATTGAAAGCAGAGGAAGAGCCAAGTGACGCTAAGCGCAAAAACTATAGTCTAGTGGCTTCCTTTAATCTCAGTTTAAAGGGATTATTCGACGACGATAGATTTAAAAACTTTGCTTGGTTAGGGATACTGCCGGAGGATGTCACCATTACTGAGTCTATGGCGACTACCTTATGGGATTGTAATTTAGTTGAAGCCAAAGATACGTTAAGATACTTACGACAAAAAGCCTTATTACTACCAGGGGTCTCTACTACACCAGACACTAACTATCGCCTCCATGACTTGTTACATGATTTAGCCCGTAGTCTGGTACAATCAGAGCTAGGATTATCAATTACCGAAGCCCATCAACAATTATTAGAACGTTATCAAACTAAGACTGAAAAGGGATTATGGCATACCTTACCCGATGATGGTTACATCTATAATCACTTAATCTGGCATCTAGAGAAAGCAAAAAAAATTAATGACATTCATCAACTCCTGAAAGAAGAAACGCCAGCAGGAGATAACGGTTGGTATTGGCAGTGTGAGAGACAGGGAAAAACTGCTAATTTTATCAAGGATGTATCGAGAGCTTGGGCAATAGCAGCAGCTAATTTTACAGAAAATCCTACAGAATCGATTAGTCTACAGTGTCGGTATGCTCTGATTACTACATCCCTCAACAGCTTGGCTGGAAATATTGGTCCAGAGTTAATGGGAGCATTAGTTGAAAAAGAAATCTGGACCCCAGCTCAAGCACTAGCTTATGTGCGACAGAGCAAAGATTCTGAAAATAAAGCAGAAGGTTTGAAGGCAATTAGTGAGTATCTTCCCCCTTCTTTATTACCAGAAGCCTTAGACATTGCTAGAGCCATTCGGAATAGATACCATCGAGCTAATGCTTTAATCGGGTTAGCTCCCCACTTACCTCAAGGGTTGTTACCTCAAGCCTTAGATTGTGCTAGAGCCATTGCGAGTAAAGGCGAGCGACCTAATCCCCGAGCTAACGCCTTAATCGGTTTAGCTCCCCACTTACCTCAAGGGTTGTTACCCCAAGCCTTAGATTGTGCCAGAGAGACTAAGGCTGAATTCAACCGAGTCGATGTTTTAATCGCCTTAGTCCCCCACTTACCTCAAGGGTTGTTACCTCAAGCCTTAGATTGTGCCAGAGAGATTGGGGATGAATTCAACCGAGTCAATTTCTTAATCGGGTTAGCGCCCCACTTACCTCAAGGGTTGTTACCTCAAGCCTTAGATTGTGCCAGAGAGATTGGGGATGAAGAGGACCGAGCACAAGCCTTAATCGGCTTCGCCCCCTACTTACCTCAAGTGTTACCCGAAGCCTTAGATTGTGCTAGAGAGATTAAGCATGAATCCTACCGAGCTCATGTCTTAATCGACTTAGCCCCACACTTCCCGGAAGTATTACCAGAAGCCTTAGATTGTGCCAAAGCCATTCCTGATGGAAACCAGCGAACAAGAGCCTTAATTGACTTAGCCGCCCACTTCCCGGAAGTGTTACCAGAAGCCTTAGATTCCCTCAGAGCCCTTTGGAATGAAACATACCGAGTCAAGTCCTTTTGGGATGAAACATACCGAGTCGATGCCTTAAGAGCCTTAGTTGCCAACTTCCCGGAAGTGTTACCCGAAGCCTTAGATTTCGCCAGAGCAATTCGCGATGAAGCAGACCGAGTCGATGCCTTAGGAGCCTTAGCTGTTCACTTTCCGGAAGTGTTACCAGAAGCCTTAGATGGTGCGAGAGCCCTTGGGCATGAATATGACCACGCCGATACCTTAGAGGGTACAGACAAGCGAATCTATCTCTTTAAATTAAAATATAGCTTCTATATTAATGAGGAGCGACACGAGCGACGAGCAAAAGTCTTAAAAAACTTAGCCCCCTACTTACCGGAAGTATTCTTACCCCAAGCCTTAGAGGTTGCCAGTGGGGTTCGGGATGAATACTGGCGAGCCGATGCCTTAATTGCCTTAACTGTCAACTTCCCGGAAGTGTTACCAGAAGCCTTAGATGCTGCCAAAGCTATTCAGGATAAAGGAGACCGAGAGGAGGCCTTAAAGGAGTTAGCCTCTCATTTACCGGAAGTGTTGTTACACCAAGCCTTAGATTACGCCAGAGGCCTTGGGGATGAAGAAGACCGAGCCGAGGCTTTAATCCTCTTTGTCTTTGACTTACCGGAAGTGTTCTTAGACCAAGAAGTCTTACGTTACGTCCCAGGGATTGGCGATGAATACTTGCAACGCTATGCCTTAATCGGCTTAGCCCTCCACTTCCCCGAATTGTTACCAGAAGCCTTAGATTTCGCCAGAAACATTCCGGATCAAGACCAGCGAGCCCATGCCTCAATCACCTTAGCTCCCCACTTACCGGAAATGTCTAAATCTTTCCGAACCCAGGCCATAGAGGTTACCAGAACCATTCGGGATGAAAAGCAACGAGCCCAGACCTTAAGAGCCTTAGCCCCCCACTTACCTCAAGTGTTGTTACCCCAAGCCTTAGAAATTACCAGAGCTATTCGGAATGAATACCACCGAGTCCAGACCTTAAGAGCCTTAGCGCCCCACTTACCTCAAGTGTTGTTACCCCAAGCCTTAGAAATTACTAGAGCTCTTCCCAGATACGACCCACCAGTCAATGTCTTAATTGCCTTAGCCTCCCGCTTCCCCGAAGTGTTACCAGAAGCCTTAGATGCTACCAAAGCCATTCCGGATAAATCCTTCCAAGTCAAGACCTTAATCAGGTTAGCTCCCCACTTACCAAATGTGTTGTTACAGCAAGTTTTAGATTACACCAGAACCTTTGATTATCAATCCCTGCGAGTCGATGTCTTAATCGGCTTAGCTCCTCACTTACCCGATGTGTTGTTACGGCAAGTTTTACATGAAGCCAAAGGGATTGGGCATGAATACTACCTAACCAATACCTTAATCGCCTTAGCCCCCCACGTATCCGATGTGTTGTTACAGCAAGCCTTAGATTGTGCTAGAGCCCTTCGGGATGAATACTGCCGAGCTTTAGCCTTGGGAGCCTTAGTCCCTCACTTACCTGAACTGTTACCAAAAGCCTTAGATTGCGCCAGAGCGATTCGGAATCAATTCCACCGAGACCATGCCTTAATCCGTTTAGCTCCCCACTTACCCGAACTATTACCAGAAGCCTTAGATAGCATCAGAGCCATTCGGAGTCCATCCTCCCAAGCCTATGCCTTAATCCGCTTAGCCCCCCATTTTCCAGAAGTGTTACCAGAAGTCTTAGATTGTGTCAGAGCCGAGAATGACTACGAACGAGTCGATCTCTTAACTGACTTAGCCCCCCACTTACCGCCAGTGTTTTTAGGCCAAGCCTTAGATTGCGCCAGAGCCATTCGCTCTGATTATCAGCAAGGCAATGCCTTGGGGGGCTTAGAACCCTACTTACCGGAAGTGTTGTTACCAGAAGCCTTAAGTGTCGTCAGAACCCTGAATGGATTTTCCCAAACCTCTTTCTTAGAAAACTTGCTTAAGAAATTAAATCCTTCGTTGATTGATTTTTCTGGTTGGCAACAAATTCTTGATTGTTTAGCTAGTCTAAGCCGTCCCGATTTTCTTAACCATCTTCCTCAATTAGCTCCTTTAATCATCGAGCTTGGGAGTGTTGAAGCCCTAAGAGAAACGGTGGCAGCGGTTGATGATGTTAGCCGATGGTGGAAGTAGGGAGTAGGGAGTAGGGAGTAGGGAGTAGGGAGTAGGGAGTAGGCAATAGGCATGCTAGCAATAGTTTTCCATCAATGTTATGGATATTTCAATAGACTGAGTGCTGATATAAAGCGATAATCTCGTTGATTTTTACTGAGTAGAGGAATTTGATTTTCAATAGCGGTAGCAGCAATTAGAGCGTCTGGGATTAGGAGTCCATGACTGAGATAGTAACTACCCATCAACTGTTCGGCTTTGAGGGATATCTGAGGATTGAGTTGAATGATATAAAACTGCCTGAGGAATTTATCCAAAGAGTCTAATTCTTGTTTATTTCGACAACCAACAATTAATTATAGTTTAGTAATAATACTGATTTTCAATAGAGATGTTTTAGATTCTCTTACCAGGCGTTATTTAGCAATTGAGTCGTTATTGGCAAGATCAATCAAAATATCAGTGTCGATTAGAATTGCTTCCATTTTAGCCCTGCCAATGCTGTTGTCGAATTCTTCTCACCCATTCGCTACTATTTTGAGTATCTTGTCGATCACGACCCATACCAATAAAAGGTTGATTGTCTAATTCCAGAGGGTGAAGAGATGGCGTTTTTTTCGTTAAATACAGTTTTTTGAACACTTCAATGATATCGGCAATAATTTTTTGAGCATCTTCTGGTAGTTCTTGAATATCTTTTGTTAGTTGTTCTAGGTCACGCATAAGTCTTGGTTCGGGCGTAGTCAGTTAACTACTCTAATTTTACAGTATTTATCAATGGGCTGAGGTACTTGGTTTTAGGGAACAGCGAATAAAAGAACAGCAGATCTGGGAGTAGCGATGCCGCTTGTTTCCTCGCCCCTGCCGCTAAACCCGATAGCAGTTGTCAATTGGTTGAGGTACAAAACCCCATTGACAACTGCCTTGTGCTTTGGGTGCATCTCCTAAAAGCTGTTTGACCTGGTGGGTGGAATGGGCATCTTGTTGTGGAATGGGCATCTTGTTGTGGAATGGGCATCTTGTTGTGGAATGGGCATCTTGTTGTGGAATGGGCATCTTGTTGTGGAATGGGCATCTTGTTGTGGAATGGGCATCTTGTTGTGGAATGGGCATCTTGTTGTGGAATGGGCATCTTGTTGTGGAATGGGCATCTTGCCCGTTTCAATTTTCGGAGCGGACTGTCCCAAAATTGGCTACCGAGAAAATGAGGGCGAGCCCGTCCCTAAAGCACCCTACGCAACTTCTGCATTCTACATTCTGCATTCTTAATTCTACATTCTTCATTCTCCATTCTGCCTTACTGTTACTTCCACAAAATTTTAGGGAACTATCTAAGTATCACTTAGAGATTGCTTAATCTAGATTCCTTAATCAAGCCAAGCAAATCTCTCTAAGTAGGTAGGCATAATTATTACCGCTGTGACATATAAACCACAGTCAATCTTTGCTGGAAAAAGTTCTGATGGCTGGGTTTATTTTTTTTACCTACTTATCTCTGGTAACAGTTACCTACTCTCAAATAAACCTCTACTTTTTTGTCAATTACTGTCCACTGTTCCCTGTTCCCTGTTCCCTGAAATAAATCTAATCTTACCAATATAAGCTGCTATGAAAATAATGCACAATGGTCTCCAAGACCTACTCCTGATTAATTTTTACTCTCAGGAAATTAAGCTCGATTTTTTGTCCATTGAAATTCCTATCCCTGATTCCATCAAAAATTTTACTAACCTGTTTCCCTATAGGATAGGATTACACTTACGTCGGGAATATCGTCATATTGCTATGGGCATAAGGTCTTTGACGAGTGAAGAGCGTCAAGACTATGATGGACTTTTTCTCTTTGAAATTTATCTCCAAAATATCTATTTACTTCTCCCATTACTGGCATGGCATCGCAAACCCGTTTGGATTTGTCTTCACTGGAATCAACAATTAGCTATGCACAGTACTTTAAAGTTTTTGGGCTTAATGTACCTCAAGTTTTTCCTCAAGTATTTTAACCTTAAGGCAGTTTTATTTGAAATGGATGATGAGGTTTTACCCAAACGGTTTAGATTACCAGCGTCTGCCAAAGTAAAAATACCGATGCCAATCAGGAGCGATGCTTACCCCAATTTAAAGCCAGGAGAAAGGCTGCCTACCGATAAAAAAATTAAAATCGGTGTGGTTGGCATGATTCGTAAGGATAAGCCAATCGCTAAGATAATTGAAATCTTGAAAGACTATACTAAATTATCTGACCATAAATCTGAGCTAGTGCTTGGGGTACCATTTTGGCAGAAGCCTAAGGATTTAGATAACTTGGGAGTCAAAATGTATGATACAACTACTGAAAAACAATATCTTGATTTGTTAAATGAGGTAGATATTTTAGTAGCCCATTACGAAAAACATCGCTATTACTACCGTACCAGTGGTGTATTGAGTGATGCCGCTTGCTGTGGTTGCTATGTAATTACTTCTGATTATCCAGTACTCCGGCATCAAGTTAATTGGCCAGTCTCTGTGGGTTCAACCTTTAAAACCTTTGATGAAATCCCATCATTACTTGATGAAGCTATCTATTATATTCGGGAGCATGGTCAGGATAACCAGTGGCTTTGGCGAGAAAAAAGAACAGCGGAGGAAATAGCAACTGTTTTTAGCAAAGGGATTAGGGAATAGGGAGTAGGGAGTAGGGAGTAGGGAGTAGGGTGGGCAAAAACAGTGCGTAGGGTGCGTTAGGGGCGGACTTGCACTCATTTTCCGCTTCGTAGCCAGCGTTGCGATAGTCCGCCCCGTAACGCACCACCTAAGGGAATAGGGAATAGGGAGTAGGGAGTAGGGAGTAGGGTGGGCAAAAACAATTTGGTTCTTGTGACTATTCGAGATTAGATTAATTTGCCCACCCTACTTTATTTAGCGCACTCGTGCCAATATCGCTTCTATCTGTTCTAGGGGCACGGCACCAGAGAAGGCTTCACCATTCATAACAAAGAAAGGTGTGCCGCTCAGTCCCAATAGTTGTGCTAGCTGCATGTCTTCTGCA
The DNA here is from genome assembly GCF_010672095.1 of Moorena sp. SIO3I6. Lineage (NCBI taxonomy): Bacteria > Bacillati > Cyanobacteriota > Cyanophyceae > Coleofasciculales > Coleofasciculaceae > Moorena > Moorena sp. SIO3I6. Next base: position 14,740 of record NZ_JAAHHU010000007.1, read on the forward strand.
ATGGCACTATCAGCTACGTTCCGGTCTCGGTTAAACTGTTCTAGGTCTAAATCTAGGGCTTCGGCAATGGCAAGATATAAATCTTCTCCTAATTGCTTTTGATTAGCGAAGAGAGCATCATGGTACTGCCAGAATTTGCCTTGTTGAGTGGCCGCCCAAGCTGCTTGAGCCGCTGGCAGGGCTTGGGGATGAATTCCGGTGAGGGGGAAGTGTTTGTAAACTAAGGTAACTTCATCCCCATGGTTTGCTATAAACTGGTTGACGGTGTCGTGAGCTCTGGCACAGAAGGGACACTGAAAGTCTGAGAATTCTACTAGCACAATTTTATCTTCAATGGAGCCAGTCGCGGGAGAGGAACCAATGAAGGCTTGGGGATTGGTTTTGAAGCCCTGCAAGATGGCTTGCTGTCGCTGCTGGCTTTCCCGTTCCAGTTGCTGCTGGTATCTCTGGACTGATTCTAGGATTACTTCTGGGTGGTTGCGGATTACTTCGAGTATTTGTTGTTCTAGTTCAGGAGTAATCTTGGCGGCTGCTGTGGCTGGCAGTGACCAGGCTGAGAAGCACAGGAGTAGTACTAATCCTGTGAGTGATAGGGCTTTCTGGAGAATGGTAAGGAGCTTAGTGACCATGATTTTCTTAAATGGAACCAAGGCATAGGGTATCTCAGATCAGGCAACATGGGCAACGGATTGGTATAGCGCTACGCGCAAGGCAATAGGCATGCTAGCAATAGGCAAAAGTTGCGTGGGAAAATGAAACAGGCAAGATGCCTGTTCCACCGCGCAAGATGCCCGTTACACCCACCGGGTCAAACAGCATGCATTGCGATTCACCCTCCAGAGGTAATCCTGGCATCCCATAAAAGAGGAAGATGTCTTCCATAGAGGAAGACATCTATAAACGTCTTGATAGTCTTATTGTCTATCAATAAATCTATTAGACATCAGGGTTATTTGCACCAGTTATTTACACAAAATGTATTGATGTTGGTGGTCAGTAAAATAGCTCCAAACACGACGCATATCATTAGGACTAGTGTTAAACTTCCAATCGATATCATTAACTCCTGTGACATACCAGCCAGACCATGAACCATTGAACCAACGAATTTTATAGGCAACAACATCACCCCCTAAAATCTGATGGTCGATCTCTGTATTTAGTCCTTTATACCATCCAGGAGTTTTTCCAGTTGGAGGTAGACCAGACTGGTCAGATCCTTGCAATGTACAAGCAGCTTGAGTGCGAAGTTCATGTTGGATGCAGTCACTTCCACCACACCCATTAGCGGCAAAGGCAGACTGGGCTGGCAACATCGTTATTGCTGCAACAATCAAAGAACTTAAAACGATCAAGATACTCTTTTTTAGATTACTCATGACTCTGGTTTACTTTTTAATTCAATTAGGTACTTAGGGCTGGAAATCAGGTGAATCAATCTCACTGACCTTCAACCCTTTTCTAATATCTAAAAAGTATTCCTAGGTCGGCAGTACCCTTAAGGGTACTATTGCAAGGAAAAAAAAATTCCTGAGAAGACCACAGCCGGGAAATGAAACAGGCAAGATGCCTGTTCCACCGCGAACAGCCGTCAGTGGTCAGTGGTCAGTGGTCAGCGCTCAGCTTATTTAATTCAAAAGCACCTCAAGCACTGTGGCACAGGCTTCCAGCGAAACAGGCAAGATGCCTGTTCCACCGCGAACAGCCGTCAGTGGTCAGTGGTCAGTGGTCAGCGCTCAGCTTATTTAATTCAAAAGCACCTCAAGCACTGTGGCACAGGCTTCCAGCCTGTGACCTAACCCATAAGCTAATAGCTATCAGCTGATAGCTGATAGCTGATAGCTGAAAACTGATAGCTTACGGCTCAAGTCATGATTCATTCCGATTGCAACGGTGCATCCAACACTTTAGTAATGCGATCGCGTGCCCCTTCTAAGTGGGCTAAGCTAGCAGTATCAAGGTTTTTCCCTTGTTTGTTCAAGGTGTTTGCGATCGCATCCCGCAATTGACGGAGTTTATACCGGGCTAACACCCGAGCATCCTCGGGAGTATTAAAGGTTTGGATAGCAATAATAAATTCAGGGAAGGTGCGGGCAGTTTCTAGACTATTGGAATTGCGCAGTGCCATGTTCACTAAAAGACTCATATACTGCCGTTGCAATCCCCGACGCAAGCTAGAGATTGGCTCAATCTTAGCTTTAGTATCTAGTTTCCAGATGCTATCTTGAACAGTGTCAAACACTTCTGCCATGGTCAAGGCTTCCCCGGAACTAGTTTTGAGTTGAGCATCCCGCAAACGAGCCAACCGTTCTGATGAAAATAAATCCCCCAGCACCATAGTTTGAATTAACATCACTCGGTCATGAATGGGATAATCTAGGGGGAAAATAGTGGGAAAAGTACCCCAGTGAGTCCAGCGAGATGGGGCTAACTGGTTGAGGAGTTGGGGTGAGAAGTTAAAGGTATCTTCTGCAAACATATACTCCCCGAGCATGGCTAGAGCCTGACGCTGTTTTTCCACAGGGATGGGTTCAAAGGGGAGTGTGCCAGTCTTGCCACCAGTGTAGTTTCGATTAAAAGTTTGTCCCCCAATATAACCAGTAAGGGACATAGCGTTTTCAAAGAAATAGGAGAAGACCGTATCAAAGCGATCGCGTAAATCCCCAGCACTTTCTTGAGGCAACAGGTAACTGGTGTTCAAGCGTTTCCAAATTCCCTTAGCATTCTCCATTTGCCACTGAGAGTAGCGCAATGGATCACTACTAAGGTCCCAAACCTTAGCTTCTGGGTCAATAAAATCGAAAGTATCCTCATCTGTAGCATAAGATAGCCCCATTTCAGAGCCTTCAGCCGCAATTTTGCGCAGTGTGCGTAATTCTTGTTGAGGAGTCAGAGCATCAATCGGAGTGTAGCCATACTTAATCACCCACTTATCATAGGGACCAACCACTGTAGAGAAATAATCTCCCTGTTCCATTCCCTCTGGCGCTAGATTAACTGGGACATAATCCATGACTGACCCGACTAGCCCTTTATTGCGGGTAATCTCAGTATTATTCAATTCCTCTGGACTCAACATGGTGCTGCCCCGGAAATTGTGGCGCAATCCCAGAGTATGACCAACTTCGTGAGCCGTCAGGTAGCGCAAATACTGATTGATGAAGGTTTTCATTTCCTCACCACTGGGCAACTGGTGGTTTACCATCGATAGAGACAATGCTCCAAACTTAGCTTGCTGAGCTGATACCATGGCAAAACATAACTCATGGTCTGGGACTTGGGTTAGTCCGCTCAGGAATTGCCCAGCTGGTAGGCTCAACTGAGCCGCTTTGCCAGGATTGCTCTTGAGGATTTCCTGCAATTTGAGGTAAGGAACTTTGATGCCATTACTACACAGGGAACTATTAAACGCGAATTGGGATAACCCAGATAATGCCTGGGATTGAGGCTGGGAAGCAATAGCCTGGTATTCCGCTTTGATCCAGCGCACCGCATTAGCATCAATAATCACGTCTGCATCCAAGATTTCCCCAGTCAAGGGGTTCACTCGGGATGGCCCCATAGCGATAATGCCTGGGAATGAGGGAAAAGAATTCGACCAGCGAATGGTGTTGTAGCGAATATCAGCCGGGTCCCAGGTTGCATCATCTGGCATTTGCCGCACTTCAATGGCATTATCAAACCCTGCCTCCCGAAACGCTTCATTCCACATCAAAATCCCCTCCCGAATTGCATCTCGGTACTCTAGAGGTACAGTATTTTCAATCCAAAACACAATCGGTTCTTTTGGGGGGGATACCGTAGCAGTAGGGTCTTGTTTTTCTAAATGCCAGCGCCTGATATAACGGATAAAGGGTTGTTTGCGGTTTTGATTGGATAAATTTTGATAAGCACTGATGAAATAGCCTACTCGTTCATCCGCGAGTCGATGACGGTAACCATTGTTAGTCGGTAGTTGAGAAAAGCTATAGCGGACACTAAGATTAAATGCTCGTTGATCTGGGAGACTCCTTAAGGGAAAGAATAAATCTCCCCCACCAGAAAAGCCATAAACTGACTCAATCTCTACATTCAACGGAAATGCTTGAGCGTCACTGACATAGGATTTTTGAGGGTCTACTACATAACTACCTCCTAATATCCAAGGAAAAGCCGATGCTAGTCCAGAAAAAGACCCATCGCTGACGAGGAGTGGTGTTAAATCCACCAACAGAGTCTTTCGTTCTGGATGAATACTGGTAATGGGCAGGGAATATAGCACCGAATCACTGAAGGAACGCTTAACAGAACGCTCTTGGGGGTCACCGGGTCGAGTACGGAAGTAGATATTTGGTATGACTAAATCTATGGTCTTCTGTCGGCGGCGGAATTGGAACAAAAAATCATTAACTGGCCAACCGGTTTGGAGCCCCAACTCCCCAATTCCCGAAGCAAGGGTGACAACACATAGGAAATTTTGATTTAGTTGATCCGGTTCAATTTCTAAATAAATTTTTTCTTTTTCTTTATTGCGGTAGAGGGTGAGTAATCCTGCTAATTTTTCCGCATCTTCTACGACCTTATCAAATGGCTTTAACTTGGAATCACTACTATCTGAATCGGATAACTCCTCTGAGGGTGCCTCTGAGGGGTCTTCAGCAATTTCTGTAGTTTGAACTTGGCTATGGGCTAAGGTTAGCTGGGGCGAGTAAACAATCTTTTGATCCAAATGTTGACCCAAACTATTGCCGCTTGGAGTAGATAGAGCTATGGTTTGGAGGTACAAAGGGGATAGTACCAAGACGAATCCACACAGACAGAATATCAAGAACTTTAGTCTTTTCATCGATTAATCACTAGTTTGGTGTTCTGAAAAGAAAGAGAAATTATGAATTATCATAATTATGACTTATCAAAACTTATGAAAGCTTGAAAATTTTACCTTAATATTATAATTAACCAATTCCTAAATAAAAACAATTTGATTATAGCGTTTATGATACTGATAATGTCCCTGCCTTTTTTATTACTACTCCCTAATCCCTACTCCCTAGGACGTTATCAGAAGTATACCAATTGAAACTTGCTGCTATAGTTGTTAAACTTGATGAGTTTTTGATTATGTTCTTAGTTTTTGATTAGTTTAATCGTTTTAGCTTCTGATTTATAAGTATTACTATCAAGGTAAAATGGTGTGGTTGTACTATAGTTGTTTGACATAAACGAATCTATATACTAACCCTTTAAGCACCCCGAAATTTACACAGCTTGGGTTAGTCTAAATCTATGTTTCCTGTACTTTGAGCCTTGGCAATTAAAAAAAAACTGTACACTAACTTCAACTAAAGCTATACTTTGATCTGTCAGCTTTCAGCTATTTATCAGCTATTTACTAGTCAGCCCTTGCAGCTGAAAACTTAAGCTAAGAAGCATAGTTTACTAAAAGTAGTGCCAGCTAAAGTAGTGCCAGCTAAAGTAGTGCCAGCTATATAATAACTCGCGCCCGTAACCAAGCTGACAAGTCCCGGCCATCCGATTAAACTTGATTAGAAGCCAAGCTATTGATAAGACTAGACACCAAAGTCAGAACGATAGCCCCGAAAAAAGCTGCCCAGAAACCGTTCACTACAAACGTATCAGGAGTGAAATAGGATGCCAGGGAGAGGGTGATAGCATTAATCACCAACAGAAATAGTCCCATGGATAAAATTGTGATGGGCAAGGTCAGAATCACTAGAATCGGTCTAATGATGGCGTTAACTAAACCAATGACTACTACCGCTACAGCAGCTGCACCAAAACCACTAATGGTAATTCCTGGTACCAGGTAAGCAGTAATCATTAGTGAGATAGCACTTAGCAGCCAAGTCAAAAGTATATTAAGCATCGATCTCACAAAAATATCGCTTACTATGATTTTAGCGATTCTGGCAAGATTAGCCTGTAAGCTATCAGCCGTCAGCTATCAGCTATCAGCTTATGGGCTACAGATGGTGCTACTTGAGGTGCCAAAGGCAAACGGCTAACCGCTGACCACTGACCACTGACCACTGACCACTGACGGCTGATAGCTGATAGCTGTTCGCGTAGCGTGGGCGTAGCGCATATGCTTACATTAGCCTTGTTGTCCTAAAGAGCGATCGCATTTGTTCAAGGTGCTCGCCATGATCTATTAAGCTGTAAGATGGCTGAGCAGTATTTGGTGCTAGTTACTTGGGTGTAACTCAAGTGATTATGCAGCACAGTATGATTGAGTTGGACGATTCCAGCAATAAATCTTTATGTTTTTCCGGCTACTGGTTACATTCTTATTTGCGTGCTCTGTTTTTTGTTATCCCTTACCCGTTCACGCCAAGAGTATAGCCTGCGATGGGAAACAACTCGTGGGAGCAGACTTATCTGGTCAAGACTTACAGGAAGTCAAAATTACCTATTGCAATTTGGACCAGGCTAACTTAGCCGATGCCAAATTGATCAAAGCATCTATCAAACATACTACCCTGAATAATGCTAATCTCCATGGAGCAGACTTGACCAACAGCGACACCTACAACATTAGCTTCAATGGTGCAGATTTAACTGATGCCATCTTTACTCGTTCCTTACTGCAACGTGCCAGTTTTGATGGGGCTAACATCACTGGTGCTGATTTTAGTAGCACCCTGATCCAACCGGTCAGAGAACGGTTAAAACTCTGCGATGTAGCAACTGGCGTGAACCCTACCACTGGTGTGATGACTCGTAAGTCTTTAGGGTGTTGGTAAGGTGTTGAATGTTGACTGTTGAATGTTGACTGTTGAATGTTGAATGTTGAATGTTGACTGTTGACTGTTGAATGTTGAATGTTGACTATTTGATGGTCAACGGTTAACATTCACGATCGATGGGGCTGACTTGAGCGATGGTATGCTGGATGGTGTCCAAATTTGATAACTGTTTGCTAAGCAAGGTGCATCTGAAAACTGGTGTTGCGCTTGTGAGTCTTTGGGATGTCGATTAAACGAGTAGGTGTAATTGGTGGAGGACAACTGGCCTGGATGATGGCAATGGCTGCCAAGTCTTTGGGTATTCGGCTAGTGGTTCAAACTCCTAATGTTACTGATCCAGCTGTCCGTGTTGCTGCTGAAACTATCTTTGCTGCTATTGATGATGGGATCGCTACCGAGCAAATGGCATCTCGCTGTGATGTGATTACCTTTGAGAATGAATTTATTAACCTCGATGCCCTGAAATGTCTGGCAAAGCGGGGAATTTGCTTTTACCCCCGACTAGAGGCTCTAGCGCCACTGTTGGATAAATATCACCAACGCTGCTATTTCGATCGCATTGGTTTACCCCAGCCAGAGTTCATCAGTCTGGAGGGGGAAGTGGGTAAGGAGGAATTAAAGTCCCTAGCCTCTTCTCGGGGCGTTGCTGAATTGAAGTATGAATCCGCGATCGTTTGGTTTTGGTCAAGCCCCCTAAATCCCCCAACTTTGGGGGACTTTCAGAGTTTTGTTCCCCCCAGCGAGGGATTGCTCGCTGGGGGGCTAGGGGGGCAAAATCATACCCAGAATCAGCAACGCCCTTCTCGGACCCCAATCAACCTGAGTCAGTTAGAGTTTCCTCTGGTGCTGAAAGCGCGACGCCAAGGTTATGACGGCAAGGGTACCTTTATTATTAAAGACAGTCATAGCTTACAGGAAACTTGGAAGCAGTTAGGCAATCAGCCTGTGGTGCTAGAAGAGTTTATTCCCTTTGAACGGGAGTTGGCAGTAATGGCTGCCCGTTCTGTAGATGGGGAGGTGGTGGTTTACCCGGTGGTGGAAACTCAGCAGCAAGAACAGGTGTGTCGGCGAGTTATTGCACCAGCCCAGATTAGCCCAGATACGGTGGCGGAGGTGAATGCGATCGCAAAAACTCTGCTGACTAGTTTAGAGGTAGTGGGAGTCTTTGGAATTGAGTTATTCCTGACTAGCAATAATAAAGTTTTGGTTAATGAAGTGTCCCCTCGTACCCATAATTCTGGTCATTACACCATTGATGCTTGCGAAACTTCTCAATTTGAGCAGCAACTGCGAGCCGTGGTAGGTTTACCCTTAGGTAGCCCACAGATGCATTGTGCCAGTGCAGTAATGGTCAATCTTTTGGGTTATGAGTCTTCCCAGGATGATTACCAACAGAAACGGCAGACCTTAGCCAGTTTACCAGGAGCGTTTGTCCATTGGTATGGTAAGACTCAATCCCGCCCAGGACGTAAGTTAGGTCATGTCACAGTTTTGAGTGATGGGAATTCGGTACAAGAGGTAATTGAGAAGGTTGAATCGGTTTGGTATGGTTGATACTCAGAATTAAGAATGTAGAATGTAGAATGCAGAATGTAGAATGTAGAATGTAGAAGTCTAAATTATCAATTCTTAATTCTTAATTCTTAATTCTTAATTCTTAATTCTTAATTCTTAATTCTACATTCAAACTTCCCTTTGCTAAAACTTGATGTTTTTCAAAGCAGTTGAAGGTTGAAGTTAGATGGAGTAGGGTGGGCAAAGTAATCTAATCATTAATTATCAAAATAACCAAACTGTTTTTGCCCACCCTACAAGCTCCCTACTTTCAGATATTTATGAAATTCCTCTGCGTAAGAGGCTTCCCAAACAGTCTGGGCAACACGATGGCGCTCATGGTGTTCCCATCGCTCTACTTTTCTGGGTAAATCTTCTATAATATCTTCTGGGATTAAGAAGTTAAACATACTGTCGATTTTTCGAGATGCTTGATTGCTTTCTTGCTGATTATTCCTCTTCATTTTAATCGACAATAGAGCTGGTAAAGCACTCATTTTGATGACTTTTAAAGCACTAATATCTTCTTGATATTCTTCTAGCTCCTTGGTTAACTTCTGTTTGATATCGTGAACATTTCTTTTGAAAAAATCTCTTTCACTATCCGGCCAATTTTGGTCTTTACGAAACTCATCAATCCGATTCAGAACAAAAAGCATCCGGGCTGGTGAGCCTCCTAGTTCTTTGACCTGATCAACCACTTCTTGAAGTAAATTACTAACTTTTTGTCTATCGGTTTCTGCACTATTATAGGTAACTATACATAAGGCTTCTTTACATTTTCTAATCACAGAGCCATTCCCTTCATCACCCACATGAGCTAAACCGGGAAGATCCATGATTCGCACTTTGGTTTTTTCAGGCAAATCAAGCAGTTTAGGATCGGCTACAAGCCGGAAAGGATAATATATCGTTGTTTGTGGACAAGCAACACTAGTTTTTCCGTCTCGATTAGCTTGAAGATAGGACTTCATTGCTTGGTCTAAACGGTCATAAATGTCTTCGTCTGTAATATTTTTCCATTCTCCACATTCCCAAAGTGCCCCTGGGGTTTGATCAATTTTCAGAGATTTCGTTTCACTGTATTCTACAATCACGACCCCTGCACTCATTTCTTGTACAGCAACTGGGACAATTTCTGCCCCACACAAGAAGTTGACCAGGGTACTTTTACCACTGCTAGTGGTTCCTGTTGTCGCTAAGGTAAGAACCGGTTCACTGAGTTCTTTCACTAATTCACTTACCGCCACCTGGAATTGGCTGTTTAAACTTTCGAGTTCACTATGGTACTCTGGGGGTAGCTGCTCACGGATTTGATCTTGAAAACTACACCATTCCTTATTAATATTATTGATTGATTCTTCAACAGCTTCAAAAATCTTTTTGATGTTGCTTCTCATTATGATCAAAGCCTTTAGTGTTGAGTTGTAACGATGGTAGAGCAACCTATTCGCATTTTTTAGTTTTAGTTTAGAGGTTGTCTGAAAAGTCTCATTTGCTACATCCAAGCCCCCGTTGGTCTCCCAAGCGAGCAATCCCTCGCTTGGGGGGCTAGGGGGGCAAAATTCAGGATCAAAAAACTTTTCATATCTCCTCTTAGTTAGCTTTTAAAGCTTTATATAAAGCTAGCATGAAGAATACAAAACTGTCAAGATAACTGGCCAATTTAAATATTTCTTAATCTAGGCAAAAACTAGCCAGTGGATTATTGGTGATGATCGAGTATAGGGTTTATAAATGAGATGTAAACTAAAATGTCTTTTTTGACTGTCCAATAAAACTCCAGAGCTTTTTACCCTATTGCCTTTTGCCTCTTGCCTATTGCCTTTTTAAGCAATACCTGTGTTTACAAATCAAATAAAAAAGCGCTGATTATGTTTGTGATGGACTCGTAGTGTTAGACTCTAAGGGAGTATCTGAAGTGGATTTCTTGGTAATCCAAGCTGTAATAATATGAGAAAGTAGTCCGATTGGTCCTGCAAATAAGCATAGAATTAGGGAGTGAATAGTCCAAATACCAGCCTGTTGCCCTTGCCAATAAATCCAACGCCCGACAAACAAGTCTAGGACTAGGAAGTGTATCCAGCCAGTAGCAGCAACGGTTTCATCACTAAAGAAACGGGCAATATCGGCTAACTGAGGATTGGATAAGGCTTGGGCGGATTCTGGTGTAATGCTATTAATGAATAGGTAAATATATAAACCTGCTAGAGCGACGAAGGGAAGATAGGATTCCATTACTCGCTTGGTAATGCCCCAATTTGGCAAGAAAACCATCAGGAGCCAAAAGGGCAAAACGAAGATATTGGCAATATTAAACAGTTGAGCGATAACCATATTTCTGTGTTTAAGATTTCAAGTATTTACTATAGCAGTTATAAATTGGGTGAGTTTTTTTTTGTTTTTAGGGAACAGGGAATAGGGAGCAGGGAGCAGGGTTAAGAGCATGGGGATTGGGAAAAAATCTTGTTTCGCTAATGAGTATTATAGCGTTTATTGCATGTATTAGGTACAATTATCAAGCTCAAAGTCCCCCTTTTTAATGGGGATTTAGGGGGATCTCTTTGTACCTCATGGGAAACAGAATTGCTATATAACTTCTATAAGTGTTAGCCAGAGCATTGGAGATGATGCTTTCGCATTAATCTGTTGTGTTAATCTGTTCTGGTTCATTTTCCACAGTTAGATCTTGGTTAGACCAAGAACCTTGCCATTGCTAGTCCCAAACCCGATCACTGGCAGCATCTTAGTCTCAGGTAGATCCTGGGGATAATTTTAAACAAATTCCACAAGACCTGTGGAATTTACGCTATAACTATTCAACGGTGAAGGTTCAACAAATAAATTATAATAAATCCGATGATTAACAACCATGACGGCTCTTTAGCCACTACACTAAAGCAACGGCGTCAAAAGCTGGCTCAGCTGGTGGATTTTCCAGTAATGCTCTGGTCTGGACATCCTAGTCCTCGGAATTTTCGAGCCAATTCGTTCCCGTTTCGGGCTAGCAGTCACTTCTTGTATTTTGCTGGTTTACCTCTAACTAATGCGGTAATTGGCCTCAATGATGGCAAACTGGATTTATTCATGGATAAGCCAGCCCCTGGTAGTGCGTTGTGGCACGGAGAAGTGCCTTCACCTGAGGAAATTGCTGAGATGATTGGGGCTGATCGGGTTTTTCCCTTTTCAGAATTGCGTTCGCATAGCGTCGGCTTTGCCGAATCGCATTCTCAGGGAGCAGCAACCATTGCTGTTCAAAATCCCACTACTTACAGCCAACAACAGGAACTATTAGGTCGTGCTGTGGGAGCCGCTGATGCTCCAGAAGGGATTGACTTAGATTTAGCGAAAGCGATAATATCCCTACGGTTATACCATGACGAGGGGGCATTATCGGAGTTGCGCCAAGCCGCTGAAGTTTCGATGGCTGCTCATAAAGCGGGAATGGCAGCTACTCCCAAGGCTAAACGGGAAGCGGAAGTGCGGGGGGCGATGGAATCGGTAATTATTGCCCATAATATGACCCGTGCTTACACAAGTATTGTTACCGTTCATGGGGAAGTGCTGCACAATGGTGAGTATCACCATTCCCTGCAACCGGGAGAGTTACTACTGGCGGATGTAGGAGCAGAAACCCCTATGGGTTGGGCGGCGGATATTACCCGTACTTGGCCGGTGAGTGGCAAATTTTCCCCTACTCAGCGGGATATATATAATGTGGTCAAAGAAGCCCATGATTTCTGTATCAAGAATCTTTACCCTGGGGTGGAATATCGAGAGATTCATATGACAGCAGCAGGGGTGATCGCTGAGGGATTGATAGATTTGGGGATTCTGCGAGGAGACATCTCGGATTTAGTAGCAATGGATGCCCATGCTTTATTCTTTCCCCATGGTGTTGGTCATTTGCTGGGATTAGATGTCCATGATATGGAAGATTTAGGGGATTTGGCAGGGTATGCACCAGGACGGGTAAGAAGCGATCGCTTTGGCTTGGGCTTCCTGCGACTAGACCGACTGTTGGAAGCAGGGATGTTGGTGACAATTGAACCAGGATTTTATCAAGTTCCAGGGATTTTGAATGACCCAGATCGACGGTCAACTTACAAAGATGTGGTGGACTGGGATAGATTGGCACAATTTGATGATGTGCGGGGGATTCGGATTGAAGATGATGTGTTGATTACCGAGACAGGAGCAGAGGTGTTGACCGCTGGCTTACCGACTGATCTAGAAGCAGTTGAGGATTTGGTTACGGGATAATAAGTTTTCGGGTGTGGGTGAACGGGTTAATGGTGCTCTTACAGCGGTTTGCAATTCAGTTAGGTACAAAGTTCTGGGTTTTTAGGGAGCAGGGAGCAGGGAGCAGGGAGTAGGGAAGAGGAACCCACCCCTAACCCCTCCCAGGAGGGGAAGTCAGAAGTGGGAAAACAATCCTGTGTACCTGAGGTGCGACCCGTGGCGAATTTAATTCTTAATACAGAAAGCGCACCTGATAGTTATGCAAACCGCCGTAAGTTGACAGAAATAATTTTGAGAAGACCTAATCTCATCAGGTCTTCTCTAGATTTTAAGTGCGTTTATTGCTTTTATGAGGTAGGCTTCTCAACCTCAAAGTCCCCCTTGATAAGGGGGACCAACGGGGGATCGAATTGCTATATCAAAATCAAAAGTGCTCGGCTATCATAACTTGACTCAATAAACAAGATCCGGGTGCGATCACTTTTTTAGCTCAGATTCACTACAGTATCTGAGATAGTGTTAACTTTGAACAATTTGCCTTGGCCTACGATAATATTTGTAAATACTTAGCCGAAGAATACCCATCGGAGTTTTTTCATTGGCTATTGGGTGAAGAACCTCGGGATATTCAGGTACTTAAAACCGAATTGAGTAGTGAACCAATTCAAGCTGATGCTCTGACTGTACTCCAAAGTACAAACCAAATTCTGCACCTAGAATTTCAAACCCTACCCCCATCCGAGCCACCATTACCATTTCGGATGTTGGACTATTGGGTCAGACTACACCGCAAGTACCGATGTCCCATTGAGCAGGTGGTAATTTTTCTCAAGTCTACGACATCACAGATGGTATTTACTAATGAGTTTAGGGATACTAACACCTGGCATCGTTATAGAATAATTCGTCTTTGGGAGCAAGACCCTCAACCACTGTTGGCCAATCGCGCTCTGTTACCCTTGGCCACTTTAGCTAGGAGTAATCGGCCTAATCTATTGTTAGAGCAAGTGGTTGCTGAAGTCGATAGAATTGAAGAACAAGGTCAACTCCGAACCCTAGCGGCCTGTGTGGATGTGCTGGCTGGTTTACGGTTTGAGAAAGATTTAGTCCGTCGATTGTTGAGGGAGGAAGTTATGGAAGAATCAGTTACCTATCAAGATATTATCCAAAAGGGACGCCAGCGCGGCAAGCAGGAGGAAGCGGTATTAATTGTGATGCGTTTGCTAACCCTGAGGTTAGGTTTACTTGACCCTGTGCTCCAACAGCGGATTGAGGGATTATCCATTACTCGATTGGAGGAATTGAGTGAAGCGTTGTTGAATTTTGAGACAGCAACGGATTTAGCGGTTTGGTTGGATCAGGAGCAGTAGTGCGTTAACAAATGATGAATTTAGGAAGCTAACTATCAATCATGCCATCTAAAACTCCTTGGGGACACCTTACATACTTACTTAGAGCAACTGGAACAATTAGCGTTAACTTGGAAAGAAAAGTCTCTGACTCAAGAACAAGTGCTGGCCAACTATTCCCAAATCCCTGCTGCTTATAAGACTTATAAATTCCAAGGATTATACAAGGATAATCTCGAAACAGCTTATAAGCAATTTACCGCTGAGCGTTGAGGCTTTAAGGGGGAAAGTTGCTGAATTATTCCAGGGGAATTGAGGAGATCACAATAACGTAAGCTATCAGCGTGTCGCGTATCAGCCATTGGCCTTGGCGAATGGCCACGCTACCTGAAGTCCTTTTGAACAAAATAAGCTGATTGCTGACTGCTGACTGCTGACTGCCTGGTTGACTGATAAAACTTATTCAAAAGCATACTCGTAGGTTTTTACCCTTAATTTGCATATTATGAAAACAGGAGAAAACGGATCAATCCGTCTCTCCTGATGTCTCAACATCCAAAGAACTTACTAGGGGGATTATTTTTGAACCATTATATTATATAGCAATTCTCCAACTCATGAGGTACAAAATTATGGGTTTTAGGGAACAGGTAATTTTAGGGAACAGGGAATAGGTAATAATGAAAAAAATCTCTGTGCCTCATAGCTATGAGAAACGCTATATATAGCTTATCCCCTAGTAAAACACTGTAGAGAAAAAAGCACGCACACCGCTCTGCGGCTCTTTTTGATTGCACATTTTTTCTATTTTGTCAATGCGTAAGTCCTAGTAGCCCAATTCTACTCCTCCGATCATTTGTATTATCTTGTCTCGATCACTCTTTCCTTCAGATTTATAGTACCTGTCAGCAAACCATTTGGTTGTTCCAGGATTATTAAATTCATTTTGAACATCAGCTTCAGACTTCATTAATCCATTAATAACTATTCCAAGACTTACACATATTGCTTTAGGTACAGTCGTAAATCCACCAGGCGCAGGAGGAGTCAACCCATGGGTTCGATAAATCAAACGCGAATTTGGTATCTTGTTGGGATTGAAACTGATAGTTGACGATCCTGATGCTGAACCACGATTGACAAGGCGTTGTAAGACAGCTTCATACCCCGCATGCAACTTATTCAAATTGCCTGTAATAGGAGTCAGATAAGCGGCTTTATTTCCACTACCTCCGCACTCACCATTAACCAAATGTCCTTGTACCCAATTAGAATTGCCTGGTCCTGGGTTACTTGGCATATTTCCATTAAGTCCTGAAGGATTGGATAAGTCCTCAGCTGCTAAGTCATTTTTAGTCGCATAGATAAGCTGTCCCCAAGTTCCATAGTTGTTGATAACAGATCCAAATCTATAGGACAAACCACCTGCAATACTGTTTCCAAAAGCTTGACCTGACAAATCTGCCCAGCCATTAACGTTACCATCATCGGTAACGTTATCACTATCTCCTGTATACCATCCATTTCTTGGCATATTTGTTCTCCTTTTTTTATTTAAAATCGCTAATTACCCAAGACTAAATACATTACAAAAATATGTAAGCCTTTTTTGTGATTATATACTCAAACCAAATTTTGGAGATGAGTAAATTTGCTGATTGACTGACAAAACCCTTGAAATGCTGATTATCCCGTAGGGAGCGGTTAGGGATAGCGTAACCCAAGAAAAGCCTGACTGGTTTTGGGTTTCGTTGCCTCAACCCAACCTACGCTATGATCTTTTGTAAGTCAACCAGGCTGACTGCTGACTCCTGACTCCTGACTCCTGACACAATAACAAATCCTATCATGATATCATGCCTAATCAAGAAGAAGACCCATTGAAAAGCAAGCTAGAGAAAAACTTGCAAGAGTCCCAATGGCTACATAAATTTAAACAACTGAGTCAAGGACTAAGCCAAATTAAGACAGAAATTCCTCTAACTCAACTCTGTAAGCTAGAGTGGGTTACTGCTACTGACAGCTTAATCATTCACTGTCCAAATTCAGAAGTCAGGGATGGATTATGTAAGCTTTCATCCCAGATTGCCCAAATCACTATTGGCGCAAAATGCTTTATTCTTAGACATCCCGACTATCAAGACATTACTATTAAGCCAGTGTAATTATTCGCTATAGCAAAGGGAACAGGGAACAGGGAACAGGGAACAGGGAACAGGGAGTAGGGAGTAGGGAGTAGGGAGTAGGGAACTAGCGCAGCGCTATAGCTATTGCCTTATGCTAGTCTGATTTATCTGATTTATCCTAACTTGTATTGATGGCTAGTCATCTGGATTAACGGGTGTTCTAAAAGCGGATTTGCTATCAGTAGCATTCTCCTTAAGTCTATCCTTCATATCTTTCGCCGCTACGGCGTAGCCTCCGTCTGCACCATCCACAAAATGTACTTGGCGTCCATGGCGCTCAAATACCAGACAGGTCATCAGTGCTCGGTCTGAAATATGCAGACCATACACTAATTTACCTTGTTTATAATTCTTTTCTAAATAGTCTGTTAATTGTTTTCGTTGTGCTTCATTGCCAGCAATCACCATGCGTAACATATCATCAAACTTTCTGTAATCTGTTGCTGCGATCGCATTTCGTTTATAGGCTCCCCAGTCTCCATCTGGAAATTTCACTTTCAACCTCATCAACAACCAGCCCAAGAAATTCTCAAACCAGATTTTTAAAAAATAGAGCATCCTATGGCTTAGCTTACTCGACTGGGCGCACAGCCGAGTTTCAGCACTTAATTTTTGATAACTAAACCCTAGATTTAAATAGTTTTTATCAACTGGATTTAAAAGCTCTTCACTTCCATATATAGTGTCAATTTTTTCAATAATTTTTCGATAAGTTAAATTAGCTAAATCTCCTTGATTAGACGTTGCTTTAACAATCAAGCTGATCGTTTCACCATATTTACTTGGAATGTCTTGCCAGCGACACTCTAAATTAGAAAAATCAGCTTTAGCATTATCAGTAGGGTTTTGGTAAAGGTAGAGGTTACTCGTATTTGGATGTTTAATCAATTCAGTAGCATAACTCAAACCATCTCCAGTAAATATAGCCTGATAATAATTTTCAGATACCTTGAGCTTCGCTAATTTAACATCATAATCATTTACTCTGACATCAGACATAGGTACTGCACCCACCCGCAATTCCATCCCAAATTCTTCCCTGGCTAGCTGACTAGTGGCTAATAAGGCTTCCCGAGCAGGGGCAAACAGAGAAGGAGGAATCAACAGAGTTGCTCCATCTCCCCCAAACACAAAAGGAATGTCTAAATTACCTGCTATATTTAAAACAGCGACAATGGAGCAGGCTCCTAATAGGTTAACCTCTTTGTAGCGTCCTGATTCGATAGCTTGAGTCGAACCAATAATATCGCTAATCACAACATACCAATCCCTGGGAACCGATTCAAAATTACGAGAGTCAGTAATATCGATGAAGTTTTCTAAAAGGGGTAAATTAGCATAAAAAAATTCTGTAGTCATGGTTTAATCTAAAGAAATAACAAACCTTTTTACTAGGGTGATAACACCCTGAAAGGCACTTAGATAAAACCAAGCTAGCTGCTACACCCTACCAACCGTCAACTGTCAAGGGTCAACAACAAGGGATCCCTTAAAATAAGCACGTTAACTATTAATTTTATTAACGATTTGTGTCTGAAAACCAGAAAACCACTCGTTCCCTAGCTGGCATTGCCGGGATTGTCGCAGTAGCCACCATTATTAGTAAAGTATTTGGCTTAGTCCGCCAACAAGCCATGGCAGCAGCCTTTGGAGTTGGTCCGGTTATCAACGCCTACAGCTATGCTTACGTGATCCCTGGCTTTTTATTAATCCTCCTCGGTGGCATTAACGGACCGTTTCATAGCGCCTTAGTTAGTGTTCTCGCTAAACGAGATAAATCAGAAGCCCCACGGCTGGTGGAAACAGTAACTACCTTAGTCGCGTGCATCCTGTTACTGGTAACCATTGCTCTAGTGCTATTTGCTCCGGTCTTAATTGATGTTCTAGCACCAGGGTTTCAGGATACTCCAGAAGGCTTAGAAGTAAGAGCGATCGCAATCCGGCAATTACAGATTATGGCACCCATGGCAGTGCTAGCCGGATTAATTGGCATTGGCTTTGGTACCCTCAATGCTAGCGATCAATACTGGCTACCCGCCGTCAGTCCCTTATTTTCCAGCATCACCGTCATTGTTGGCTTAGGAATATTAGCCCTACAGTTGGGCAAAGAAATTAGTAATCCCGAATTTGCCATGATCGGTGGGATTGTCTTAGCTGGGGGTACCCTTGCTGGAGCAACTCTTCAATGGATAGTGCAGCAAATCGCTCAGTGGCGCAGTGGCCTAGGTAAAATACGCCTACGATTTAACTGGGGTATCCCTGGAGTCAAAGACGTGATGCAGGTCATGGCTCCTGCAACCTTTTCCTCTGGGATGCTGCATATTAATGTCTACACCGACTTATTCTTTGCCTCCTTTCTGCCCCAAGCCGATGCCGCTGCTGCTAGCTTAAACTATGCCAATCTTTTAGTGAATACCCCTCTAGGCATTATTTCTAATGTCATTCTAGTCCCCCTACTGCCAGTATTTTCCCGACTAGCCGCTCCCGAAAATTGGCCAGAACTCAAGCAACGGATTCGCCAGGGAATTCTGCTCACTGCCTTGACAATGTTACCGTTAAGTGCATTGATGGTGACCTTAGCCATGCCCATCGTGCAGGTAGTGTATCAGCGTCAAGCCTTTGATGCTAATGCCTCTCGGTTAGTAGCATCAGTGCTCATGGCTTATGGGATGGGCATGTTTGTCTACTTGGGACGGGATGTGCTAGTGCGGGTATTTTATGGTTTAGGAGATGGACAGACACCCTTTCGTCTGAGTGTGATTAATATTATTCTCAATGCTGTACTAGATTATTTTCTAATCGATGCCTTTGGCACACCCGGTATCGTATTTGCCACCATTGGTGTCAATGCCTTTTCCATGGTAGTGCTGTTATGGCTATTAAACCGCAGGCTAAATGGCTTACCTTGGCAAGAGTGGATGTTGCCAATTCTAGGTTTAGCTGTGAGTAGTGTAGTAGCTGGTGCCGCAAGTTGGGGAGTCAGTTGGGGGTGTGAGCAAGTATTAGAAACCAGTATTATTTGGGTGCAGTTGCTGCAATTGAGTTTAGCTGGATTGGTAGGCTTAGGTGTGTTTGGTTTGTTAGCAACTCAGTTGAAGTTACCAGAGGTCGATATGTTTGTAGCTCGTGTGCGCCAGAAGCTGGGTCGTTGAAAGTCTTAAACCTTCTAACCTTAAACCTTCTAACCTTAAACCTTCTAACCTTAAACCTTCTAACCTTAAACCTTCTAACCTTAAACCTTCTAACCTTGGCCTATTGGCCACGCTTCGCGAACAACCTTCAACCTTCAACCTTCAACCTTCTAACCTTCTAACCTTTAACCTTGGCCTATTGGCCACGCTTCGCGAACAACCTTCAACCTTCAACCTTGGCCTATTGGCCACGCTACGCGAACAACTGACTTTCTCGTATCCACTGCAAATGCTGGGATAATAACTGATTTAAATCATAACCCTGTTGAATGGTTTCCCTTGCCTTAGCGCGAATAGCAGCCATCTGTTCTGGGTGGTCGAGAGCTTCCTCAACCCGATCGGCAATTTCCTCTGGCGAGAAAAAGTCTACTAACAAACCATTAATCCCATCTTCAATCACCTCTGTCACTGGGGGAGTATCAGACGCTACTACCAAACAACCTGTAGAAAGGGATTCTAGCATCGACCAAGACAGAACAAAAGGACGGGTAAGATAAATATGAACAGAGGAAGCTTGAAGAACTTGTAAGTATTCTGAGTAAGGAAGTAAACCAGTAAAGTGGACTCTGTTTAGGTCAAGGGGTACTTTTTCTAACATCAAGTCTTTGTAAGTTTTGCCATCGGGTAGGTTTTTACCATAAGCCACCCGATTTTCCCCGACAATCACAGCATGACACTTAGGACGTCGCTGCTGAAGGATACCGATTGCTTCGATCAATTGGGGAAAACCTCGATAAGGTTCCATGCCCCGTGCCACATAAGTGACTAGTTCTTTCACCTCAGACAAATCTAAGTTTATCTGTTTTAGTACTAACTTTGCCCCTGGATTGGGTTTAAAGAACTCGGTGTCCACCCCATCATGACGCACGGTAATTCTGCTGTGGAAGTCCGCTGGAAATTGCTGGCGCTGCCAGTAAGTGGGAGACAATCCGCGATCGCAACTGGCTAGGTCTAACAAAATCGGGGCATTTTTCATCCGAATCCGGGCTTCATCATCAGCGTTTAAGGGCTCGGATAGATCAAAATCAGCATCTGTGCCATGGGCATGATAAAACCACTCGAAGTAGCACAGTAATGTAGCTTGGGGGAAAGCGTCTTTGATAAATAACGTTGGTCCCCAACCCGAATGACCATAGACCACATCAGGAACAAATCCCTTAGCCTTGAGCTGATTGGCTAAGCGATAGACAGCTTGACCTTGAAGTACAGCATTTTCTAATGGTCTAACATAGTGGTGAGTTTCTGGACGTACTTCCCTAGAGTTATTGTAAAGAGCTTTGACAACTCCAGGCAGTTGCCCTTCTTTGCGCCTAGTCCCAAAGACAACCTGGTTGCGGTTATCTTTAGCTAAAGCAGTTGCTATGTGGCGAAACTGGGCAGGGAAATTGGGATGTAGGAATAGAATGCGCATTGAGAATAGCAAAGGGCAAATTGTATGTGGCAAATGGTGAATCGATTTTTTCGGATTTTTTCTTAATTAACCATTAACCATTAACAATTTGCCATTGATTAACTAACTGTTTTTTGGTTTTGGAATCGTAATATCTAACACGGTGACGTCCTGGGAAAGGCTAGTCAGGGCTGGTTCGATTTGGGAAGCATTGCCCACAACTACGGTAACAATCTGATCAGGTTTGAGATATTTTTCCGCCACCCGCTGTACATCCTCAATCGTAGTAGCTGTGACTCCCTTTTGATAACGGAAGATGAAATCCTCTGGGTAGCCGTAGTATTCATAGCGCATCAGCCGAGATAGGGTTTGCTCTGGCTTCTGGAAATTAAACACAAAGGAGTTGAGAACGCTTTCTTTTGCCTTAGCCAATTCTTCTGAGCTAATCGGACTAGTGCGCAATTTCTGGATTTCATCTAGAACAGATTTAATAAAGGGTACCGTGGTTTCAGAGCGAGTTTGTCCCCCAGCAATAAACAAACCCGGATAGTCATAGCGAACACTCCAAACCCCGTAGACCGAGTAAGCTAGACCTTGACGCGATCGCACTTCGTTAAATAGTCTGCCCCCAAATCCATTCATCACCTCATTTAACACAGAAAGGGTGGCGTAGTCAGGGCTATTGAGTTTGCCCCCGATATGTCCCATTTGAATATTACTTTGGGTCAGTTGAGGTTGATCCACAAAAAATATACCCCCTAACTGAGCCTGGGATGCTTGTGGAACGTTTGGCTGTGCTGGCGCAGAGGCAGATTTCCAGCTACCAAATTTCTCCTCAATTAGCGATCGCATTTTTTCGGAGTCAAAATCCCCCACAATACCCAGTATCATATTTTCTGGATATACATACCTCTGTGAGAAAGTGATTAAATCATTACGAGAGATATTGTCTAGATGCTCATACTCTATCGTGCGGGCATAGGGGCTAGTGTCACCGTAGATCAGTTTCGTAAATTCACGAGAAGCAATATCACCGGGATCATCATTGCGGCGGGCAATTTGTCCCGCTAGTTGCTGTTTAGCTAGAGCCAGCTTAGATCGAGCAAAGGCAGGCTTTTGAATAACTTCAGCAAACAAATCAAAGACCAAGTCCAAATCTTCGC
Source organism: Moorena sp. SIO3I6 (assembly GCF_010672095.1). Taxonomy (NCBI): domain Bacteria; kingdom Bacillati; phylum Cyanobacteriota; class Cyanophyceae; order Coleofasciculales; family Coleofasciculaceae; genus Moorena; species Moorena sp. SIO3I6. The sequence goes on from NZ_JAAHHU010000007.1 coordinate 36,561, forward strand.
TCAAAGCACTAAAACTCGCACTGCCAGAACTAGTGTCAATACTAGTTTCCACCGAAGCTGCCTTTTCTTCTAACAGCACATTTAACTCATTGCCTGAGTGTTCAGTGGTACCCCCAGTACGCATCACAACTCCCGCCATAGTCGCTAAGCCAATTTTGTCAGCAGGCTCAAGGCGATCGCCGGTGCGAATCATTGCGGTACCACTCACCAAAGGCAGTTCATGGTCTTCCATCAAATAGACCACCATCCCATTGTCTAACTGATAGCGAGTGTAGTCCGGTAGCTGAATTGGTGGTAACGGGTCAAACTCTAATTCATCGTAATGGCGTGGGGTATCAGCTATTGCTGGTAGACGAGACACAAGCACTACCACTAGCATTGTCACTACCAGTAGCCCGATCCATCTCAGGTATTTGGGATTTTGGCTTTTCGATTTTAGATTGGTCATTGGTCATTCGTGATGGGTAATTGGATCAGTAGTTGAAGGTTAGAAGGTTAACCAGTTGAAGGTTGAAGGTTAACCGGTTGAAGGTTAACCAGTTGAAGGTTGAAGGTTAACCAGTTGAAGGTTGAAGGTTAACCAGTTGAAGGTTGAAGGTTAACCGGTTGAAGGTTCAAAGTTACCAGTTGAAGGTTGAAGGTTAACCAGTTGAAGGTTGAAGGTTAACCGGTTGAAGGTTAACCTTCAACCTTGGCCTATTGGCCACGCAATCGCTTTCAACCTTCAACCTTCAACCTTCAACCAAACAACCTTCAACCAAACAACCTTCAACCTTCAACGGAGATCTACCTTCAACGGAGATCTACCTTCAACGGAGATCTACCTTCAAAGGAGAACCGTTGAGTTACTGACTTGGTAAAATCCGTCCAATCGTGCGGTTTTCTGGTCGAAAAGTTGCCTGAGCCACTCGCTGAATGTCTGCTGCACTCACTGCCTCTATATCTTCTATTTCCTTGAACAAGTTACGCCAATCACCTGTTTTGACCTCATAGGTTGCCAAATTTCTGGCCATACCCATATTGGAATCAAGCGATCGCAATAGGCTAGCCCTTGCCTGAGTTTTTACCCGTTCCAATTCTTGGGGTGAAACTAGTTCAGTTTTGAGCTTTTCAATGTCTTCTGCCAATGCACTTGCCACCTCTTCTACCGTGTGTCCTGGTGCAGTGAGGGCATAGAACAACATTAAATTAGGATATTTATCACCAGGAAAGCCACTAAACCCTGCCGCCGATAGGGCTACTTGTTTCCCTTCTACCAAAGACTTATATAGGCGAGAGGTTCGACCATCACTCAGCAAATTGCCCATAATTTCATAAACCACATGGTCAGGATGGGTAATCCCTGGTCGATGGTATCCTTCCAAATACCAGGGTTGGGAGGGTAATTTCAAGGTAACTTCCTTGGTTTCGGACTGTGGTGGTTCTACCGTAGTGACTTTAGGAATTTCCTTTTGATGGTTGTAGCGTCCAAAGTAGACTTTAGCTAGCCGTTTCACCTGCTTTGGATCCACATCTCCCGCAATAGCTACAGTTAAGTTATTCGGACTATAGTAAGTGTCAAAAAACTCCTGAACATCTTGGCGAGTAAGATTGCGAATGTCTTTGTTGTAGCCAATCACCGGACGCCGATAAGGGTGCTTGGTATAGGCAGTATCCAAGAACGCCTCAATCATTTGACCGATCGGAGAGTTATCAGTGCGCAAACGACGCTCTTCGAGGATTACCTCTTGTTCCTTATAAAATTCTCGAAATACCGGCTCAAGGAAGCGTTCCGACTCTAGGGACATCCACAACTCTAATTTGTTCGATGGCAAGCTGTAGAAGTAAACCGTATAATCGGTAGACGTTGCCGCATTCAAGCCCACGCCTCCTGATTGTTCAATAATCTGACCTAATTCGTTCTGCTGGACATACTTAGCCGCCTCAGCTTCGACTTCGGCAAACTCTTCTTTTAACTTAGCTACCTCTGCCTCATTCCCAGTGGCTTGATACTCTTTAATTTGTTTTTTCAACTCGTCCAACTTGTCCAGCAGAATTTTTTCTGCCTCATAGTTGGTAGTACCAATCCGGGTGGTACCTTTAAATGCTAAATGTTCTAAGAAGTGAGCCACACCGGTTTTGCCATCCGGTTCATCCACACCGCCTACATCCGCATAGGTAAGAAGAGAAACTACTGGTGCTTCGTGGTTTTCTAGGACAATGAACTTCATGCCATTATCCAGGGTAAACTCAGTTACCCGTTCGATCACCCGGTCTAGATAGGGTTGGATTGAGGTTGAGGGTGATGCTGGGGTTTCAGTACGGGCTAATGCAATAGTCGAGAATGTTCCCCAGATTAGGATTGCTGCCCCCAGATAAGATAAAATCGATAGGGACTTGATAGATCCTGTCTTGAATAAGCACCGAAGTGGTCTTAAGTGATCAGCAACACGCTGGAGAAACACGACCAATCCATTCTGTTTAATCATACAAGGGTGGCAGTAACGAACTTACAGAACTCTCCCACAACGCCCACCGCTTTCTAGGGTGGGATTTAGTGGTACCGCCTTTAGGCGGCGTGAGGTTAACAACTAATAAGCTAGCGTCTCTTCATCAAGTGTTTGACACTCCCCGCCGAAGTAAGAACGGGGATTCTTAGTTCTACGACACGCCTTAAAATTAGCTATCCTGAAAGGCAATATTCAAGCCAAATACCCGTTCAATCAGCAACCAAGCATCAAGCCTAACTTAACTAATCCCAGTGGGCTTATCTCCCTAAGCGCTAGGTACTAGGAGTGTCTAATATAACTGTTTCTCCCTTCCCTCGTTCCCGTGTGCCCCACGGTACGTTATATATTTTGAATTTGCTACTTTACTGGTTTTCGGTATCCGTTAAGACCCATGCGTTTTAGCGGTGCGACCCGTGGCGAATTTAATTAGCCGAACGCGCCCCGCGTCTCCTACGGAGAACGGAAAGCGCACCGGCGAGGTTTTTCGCGCCTCGTGTACTAGCATTTTGCGTGGAACGGGCATCCTGCCCGTAATTGTCGTTATTGAATCAGGTAGTACCGACGAATCCTACCTGTGCGCTTTCTACACAATTATTGTATTATAAACCTTTGCCTTGACAAATTCCGGAAAAATCGCCCGTTTATGGGCACCTCAAGTAGCGTGGCCAAAGGCCAGCTTGAAACCCAAATTTTTGGTCACAATCAAGGCATGATTACCATCACCTACTACTAGAAGCTCAAGCCAACTCTGTCTCAAATTTGACAATTATGGGGTGAAGTGTTGGACAATTTGGATAATAGCGCTACAAGTTTCATTTTGACACCCATGGGAATAATTAATCAGCCAACTCAGTCAGAGACAGAGACCAGGCAACGTATCCTGAGAGCAGCACGACGTTTGTTTGCCAGTCGAGGTTATAACGGGACAACCACCAGGGAGTTAGCCAGTACTGCTGGGGTCGCTGAAGGTACCCTATTTCGTCATTTTGAAAACAAAAAGGCAATTCTGATAGAAGTCGCCACCCAGGGTTGGGTAGACATTCTCACCGATTTGCTCACGGAACTCAGTGAAATGGGCAGCTATAAAGCAGTAGCACAGATGATGCGGCGGCGAATGATGCGTATGGGTGAGAATGCGGATCTGATGCGAGTATGCTTTATGGAAGCCCAATTCCACCCAGAATTGCGCGATCGCATTCAGTCAGAAGTAATTATTAAAATGACGGATGTGGCTGAAGCCTTTTTTGAAACCGCCATTGAGCGAGGCATTTATCGCCCTATGAACCCTAATATTTTGGCTCAGGTGTTCTTGGGCATGTTTGCCGTTGCTGGTTTCAGTCACAATACCATCCTCGATTCAGATGCCTCCCCCAAAGAGATTCAAGAAATGGCAGAAGGCATTGCTGATATTTTCCTCAATGGAGTGTTGGTGAAGGAATAGAGTAGGAATCCCTGAAAATCACAAATTGAAAATGCCAATTGACCATTAAAAATTAAAAATTACCAATGACGAACTAAATCTCGTGCTTGTTTAGTCCATCGTGCCACCTGATCAACACCAGGGCAAAGGTCTCGGCGCTGCATGGTTGCTACCTGTAGGCGTAAAATATTTTGGTGCAAGCGGTGAGGGGGAGTCTGAGCTAGTTGGGTTAAAGAGCATATTCCTGCATGTAACACTAGTCCACAATATTGGCAGCCAATGCTAGGGATACGGGCTAAATCTGCTAGGGCGACCCATTTATTGACGTACTGAGTCTTAACCTTTAACTGGTTAGCTAGCGCTTGTTTAGCTTGGCCAGTGCTTGCCTTTTCGAGCAACTCCCTAGTGGTGGTAATCCCCAATGCTTTGAGTTTTGATTGATCTTGAATACTTAATCCGGGCAACTGCTCAATTGACCAGTCACTGACTTGGGTAGATCTCGGATGAATTTTCGATTTAGTAGACATCTAGACTACCGGGAAATGATGCTTCTAGATTAATCCAGCCGACACCGAACCGCAACAGGGGACTCATACCTTATAGCAGTTCTCTATTGGGTGAGATACCTCGCCCTTGGAGTTGGGAGTATGGAAAGGGCAGAGAGAGTGTGGGAAGTGTGGGGAGATGGGGAAATGGGGAGATGGGGACTCAGATCAGCAACTGGGGTGGAAACCACGCTCAACCTTCAACAAACCACCATACATCAGTATCCGGATCTCGGTTCGGTGGAAATGAATACTGGCTTAGTGTCAAAACCTGCCAGATCACATTTGTGCTTCCAAGAAACTGATGCAAAATATATGGACTTCTGTGGATAAGCTTGGTAAAGCTTTACTAGGGCATATGTGGAGAAGTGTATACCTGAGCTTTCAGGATGCGATCGCTCTGCTTGTAATCCTCTACATTCCTAGTTTAATCGGGCAGTTAATTCTCTCCAACACCTTCTTAGATTTTAGTGTTTGTCTAGATAGTACCATTGGTGTCCAATTTTATGCCAGCTTAATCATCGGTGCCGCTAATTTTTTGCTCTGGATCCTGATTGCTGGTCGCATAATTGGTCGTTTGTGGGCACATTTCAATAATTTTTAATCTCATTAAACTTTTAATTATAACATTTTTAAATCGGTTGAGGTATTTTCCTTCTTGGTTTTAGAATGAAGTTAAGCCGTAACAAAATTACTTTGGAGCAGGAAGCCAAAGCTGGATTGAATTCCCTACTCCAGCAAACAGCTCAAGTTGGGAGTTTTTTTTTCGTCTTGCTGTTAATCAGTCTTGGTAATCCTTCAGGATTAGTCGTCAGTTTGAGTTTTTTGTGGGGAATTGCCTTTGTGGCTTGGCAAGAAAATCAGCGACTGACTGGGAACCGCAAAAGGCAAAAGGCAAAAGGCAAAAGGTAATTTTTTTGCCTAATCTCAACCTAACTCGAAGCTCCTGAGTCCTGGATAAGGAACGAAGGCTCATGTCGAACTCACAAAACTTGGTTTAAAAACGCTCGATAGACTCAAATTCCTTGATTTTTCTGGCATTTGCTGCCTCTCCACAAGTCCGGGGTGTCGGAAATACCTTGCCTGGATTGGCTAAACCCTTGGGATTGAATACCTGATTAACCCATTTCATCGTTTCCAAGTCCACCTTAGTGAACATATCTGGCATAAAACAGTTCTTATCCGCACCAATCCCATGTTCCCCAGATATACTACCCCCTGCTTTCACACAGAGTTTGAGGATTTCGCCACCAACATTTTCTACCTCTTCTAATGCCCCAGGCACCTTTTCATCGTACAAGATTAGGGGGTGTAGATTTCCATCACCCGCATGGAATACGTTAGCTATTGTGTACCCAGATTTCTCGCTTAATGCCTCAATCTCCCTCAAAACCCCGGCTAACTCAGTGCGAGGAATCACCCCATCTTGGACGAAATAATTGGGACTGATCTTCCCTGCCGCAGCAAAAGCAGCCTTGCGACCTTTCCATAATTTCAGGCGGGTTTCTTCGTCACTAGCCGTAGTGATATTTCTTGCCCCATTCTGTTTACACAGTTGGGCAACCCGCTGTTTATTAGTGTCCACTTCTACCTTTAAGCCATCCAGTTCTACGAGCAATATTGCTCCAGCATCCCTCGGATAACAACCTGTTGCCACTATGTCCTCTACCGCATTGATGCTGAGATTATCCATCATTTCCATACCCGCAGGAATGATTCCAGCACCAATAATGTCAGTAACCGCAGTACCAGCAGCTTCAATGCTAGTAAAGTCCGCTAGGAGGACACAAATTGATTCTGGTCTCTTGAGGATGCGCAGCGTAATTTCTGTAGCGATCCCCAAGGTGCCTTCGGAACCAACAAATAAGCCAGTTAGGTCGTAACCAGGCATTTCTTGAACTGATCCCCCTACATCCACGATTGAACCGTCAGGAAGAACCAATTTTAATCCCATGACGTGATTAGTGGTCACGCCATATTTGAGGCAATGGACACCACCAGAGTTCTCAGCCACATTGCCACCAATGGAACAAATAATTTGACTGGAGGGATCAGGGGCATAATAGAAACCCGCACCACTGACTGCTTGGGTCACCCAGTTGTTGATTAAGCCCGGTTGTACTACGATTCGCTGATTTTCCAGGTCAATGTCCAGGATACCCTTCATGAGGGCAGTGACAATCAACACACCATCTTCTATAGGTAGAGCACCACCGGATAATCCTGTGCCAGCCCCCCGTGCCACCCAAGGGATAGAATAGCGATCGCATATCTTAAGCACCTCTGAGACTTGTTCGGTAGTGCGTGGTAGCACTACTACCGCTGGTCGTTGGCGATAGCTGGCCAGACCATCACATTCATAGGTCAACAATTCTTCACGACGTTGAACCACACCATTTTTGCCTACTATCGCCACAAATTTCTTAATGATTGGGGTCCAGTCAGTCTTATGATTCGTCATGTTTCAATAGCGATAGAATAATGTGAACTACCTGACGTTGAAGAATTTCTAGTTGAAGGTGGTCGGGAATGACTTAAGCTAATCCCGTCAGCCGATTTTGCTCAAACTGGTCAAAAAGGTATTAATTATTAAGTATAACGTTTAATGTCTCCTATTTACCTTACTATTTACCTGACCTGAAATGGGGTAAATAGTTTCGAGCTCAATTGCTCATACCTGATTCAAAGTGCTTAGCCATATACCTTCTGCTCCCTTCAATCTACGGGAAGCTAAGGGGTAAATTAGAACCCCTTCGGCGTATAGTCTACATACTTTAGTTAGAGTTTACCATTCCCAAATAATTTTGTAGTTGTGGATTCCTGCTTTTCTTTCTTAACCCTTCATAAATCTGTCCCTACTGGTCAAGATACCTTGGCTGGTGGTATATCTCAAGTCACTATACGTGATGCTCAATTTGAGGATATCAGCACTCTAGCAGATATTCTTGCAGATAGCTTTCACCCTCAAAAAGGGCTGATCAGCTGGGTTCACCCTCTATTAAGACTGGGTATTTACGAAGATTTGCGCCACAGACTGCGATCTAGTTTACCCCATTACCTGTGTTTAGTCGCCGTCACTACCGTTTCCGGTTCTGCTGGTACCAGTGAGATGCTAGCTGGTACTGTAGAGCTAACACTCCGTTCTCGCTATTGCTGGCCAAAGCCCAACTGCCAACATCTTTACCTCTCCAATCTGGCTGTCAGAAAGTCTTGTCGGCGGCAAGGAGTCGGAGAAAATTTGCTCTTGGCTTGTGAGCAAACTGCCCTAGAATGGGGCTTTCAAGACCTCTACTTGCATGTTTTGGAAAACAATTATCAGGCCAGGCAACTTTATCTCAAGAGGGGATATGAACTGCATCGGGTAGAACCAAGCTATACCGGAGGATTGCTTAGGCTTCCCAAACGCTTGCTCTTACACAAGCAGATTAATCCTGCTGGTCTTAGTTCACCGGGTCAGAGTCTGTCTTAGTAGGCTGAATTTCGTCATAATGGAGTTATCAAGCTGACCAATAACACATACATTTGGGGATTTATCACATTGACAAAACAAACAAAATATGTAATACAACATTTTGGCTGCTGACTATCTGTAGCAGAGTATCTTTTTTGTAACAGAACAAAAATGGGGTTATTGATAAAGTTTTCAAGAAAATTGGTTTTTGAAGACCTTGCCCGGATCGAAATTTAGTTTATTTGTGCTACGGTCTACTTGTAAATCCCATGAAATCTACCCTAGTAAACCACAAAAGTTGCTTTATACCAATAAATTGTAGCTATTGATACCAATAATCTATAATTTAGGATCTAGCCATACAAAGTTTTGGTGTCTTGAAGCCATTTTGAGGTGTTTTTTGATAACTAGTAACTTAGGTTAAACCCAAGTTTATAGTTGGAAATGGTAGTTGAACAAGACTTGACTCTCCGTTTTGTGTATTTTCAAAAATTTACAGCTATTTTAAGGAAAGCGGATCGGGGCTTTTAGCTTGGGTGCTTACCTGCTCTAAGATATTACGCCATATAGTTTCAGATGGAGAGTGAATACCAACACTATTACCAGATAGCTCTTTACCCAAAGGAGGTGGTTGCTCACAACCAGGGTCTCGCCAATCCTCAACCCCTAAGTGGCATGAACCAGGAAAGCCTGAACCTCTGCAAGAATCAGATGAGAGACTCACAGCCATCAGAAATTCTCTCGCAATTTCGGGATAAACAATTGTTAATTGTTAATAGTAGGCGTCGCAATGGCCTAATCATATATAAGCACTACCATGCAGAATTCGCAGGACCAGGTTCGGCTGTAGGAGGAATATTTGATCTTGATTGTCAGGGAGTAGTCCCAGTGGGCAATCTATCATTGGTTTCTCCAGAATCAGCTGAAGAGCGACGGCGTGCTTATTTGATTCGGCGGCAATGGATTCGACTGACTAAACAAATTACAGAATATCCAAGTCCTATACAACGAACCCAACAGATTCTTGAACAGTTTGAGGGATTTGGTTTTGATGCCAACACTATTGCCCAACTGCCAGATGAAGCCTTTGCTCTGCTGGTAGGGGTTTTGCCCTATACAATCAGGAAGGTACGTAACGCCCCTCACCATGAGCATTAAGTCTGGAATCCTTTGGCTGATGCTGATCGTCTCAATTGATTATAAAATTTCTAAATTTAGATTTAGATCTGCGGAATCCCCCCAGCTACCGGTCTCCCGAAGCATTATTTAACTTCAATGATTAGAGCAACTAGCGCTATAGTAGGTAATGGGTAATGGGTAATGGGTAATGGGTAATGGGTAATGGGTAATGGGTAATGGGTAATGGGTAATGGGTAATGGGTAATGGGTAATGGGTAATGGGTAATGGGTAAGAGAGAATTGTGCCAAACCCCTACCTATCACCATTTACTATCACCATTTACTGTTCACCATGGATTATCCTGGCTGCCATCCGATCAGGCTCTGTAGTTGGCGAATAGAGCAATTTCAGCTATAACAGCCCATAGGGTATTTGGCGGGCTTGTCGAAATAATGGAGATAGTTGATTATTATCTAAACTATCTAAGGAATTGTCGGTGTTTAGCCAGTTGGTTACTATGAATGATTTTGACATACTTAAAAAAACTATCGATCGCCTAAGAAGCGAACGAGATGATCTCAAGAAAGAACTAGATACCTACCGAAGTTATCTGGATAAGCGCTCTACAGATATCAGAGCTTTAATTTATACAGAATTACAACTATTTTCCCCAAAAATAGCTGAGGAACTCAGGAAGGAATTCAGAACACAATTTCACCTCGTGATTGCCTTGTTGGTTTTCACTACCCTATTGACCACCGTCAGTGGTTTTGTAGTTATGTCTAGTCTTGTTGATAGTTCGGTAAAAGGACATATCAAAGATCAAGAAGAACAACTTAAGAAACTCAACAAACGTATAAACAATTCTCTATTTGATAACCGAGTTGATCTGCAAGTTCTTCAGCAACAAACTCAAACTATCAAAGCCCAAACTCAAGACTATCAAAAACAAGCTCACTATCTAAATAGTAAGGTACAAAGCTTAGATATCAACGCTTCTACTATAGAGAAAAAACTTAATGCTCTTCTAGAATCAGACCCAGTAGCCTTGGGAGATATAGTTGAACGGATAAATAACTTAACTCAAGATAGTAATCAGCTGATTACTATCTCTCGCAGTATCGAAGAAGTGGCTAGTTCACAGATTAAACTGGAGAGTGGAGAAATTTCTGTTAGGGAAGGGAATTTATCAAAGGGTGATGGCAGACGAAGAATATCAGGTGAGCAAAAGTTTAATACCAACTTTGCTTCCGAGCCTGTGGTTTATATTGCTTTAAACGACATCGATAGTGATAATGATGAAAATCTCCGATTAAAAGTTGATGTCACTGATGTCAACCGAGAGGGGTTTCAGTATGTATTGGAAACCTGGGGAGACACGCGGGTTTACAGTGCTAATGCAAGTTGGTTTGCCTATGGCAAATAAATCAGATCTAGTCCGGTTTAATACTTATCATTGAATGGTGTTCGTCAAGGAAAATGGATTCAGCGCTGCATCGCTATTCCCTATTTCCTATTGCCTGGGCGCAGCGCTATAGTTTTTCCACCCACGAATCGGTCAGGGGAAATAGTTTTGGTTATCCCCTTTCCCTTTGTCTAGCCCTAACGTGAAATCAATAGACTACTGGTTTTCTTCTGTCTTCCCCTTGCTGTTACCGGGAGAAGAATTGTATATAGCGTCTAACTGTTGGCGAGCGTCTTCAACGGTCATTGACCGCATCACTAACAGCGGTTCATTGATAGGGTTGCCACTATCATCAAGCAGTTCCGGGTGCGGTACTGACTTAGCAGGAGATGGATTGGCATTCACTTGATTCCGACCCCATTGGGCGGGTGATTTTCCCGATGCTGAGAAAGAACGCTGGGAATCAAAACTCAAACTTAATAGGTTACGAATTAAATTCCCAATCGCTAAAAATGCTATAACAGTAAAGGCAATTAGATAAATTAGGTGTAACATCGTATTGTCCTCCCGACCAAATAGTTGGTCTTTAACTCCTTGTCTTGCTCAGGGATAAAAAACGGCTTTTTATAGGTGGTTAGTTAACCTTAACAAAAGGTAGTCCACTATTTCCTCATTCATTTCCTGAATCTAGGTGCGTCAAGATTAGTCATTCCCTGAGGCCGCTGACTCGGATGCACCGGATGCCAATGATCGCAACCGGATTGCCACTCCCCAACATTCTCTCACTAATTGGTGCCATGGCATCATGGTAGAAAGTTCAACTCCTACTTGACCATTAGTGGCGTCAAAAAGCATTTTAGCTGTATTTACCTCCTTCTGGGCTTGCTTTACCCGCTTGAGTAGGTCAGATTGTTCCTCTGTGCTCAAAAAGGTGATATCTTCAGTTTCTAACAACGAAAGCGATCGCTCAAACCAGTACTCAAAATCTACTAGTAGCGGTTCCAATATGGTTTTCAGTAACTCCGGTGTTGATGGCTGGGGTTGATCCATGATATTAAAAGGGTTTATTTTTTCATAGTCTACCTTAATTATATTTACATTTTTTTACAATTTGTGACATAACCCTTAACACTTTTAGAACACTACTACTCCCTCAAAATTCAATTGAGGGGTAAGCATATGCGCTACTTGAGATGCTACTTGAGGTGCGGTCAGCCGTCAGCGGTCAGCCGTTAGCAGACGTAACTCAGCATTATTGGAATGGTTACCTGTTTTCTTGATGCAAAGCGCTCATGGGGGAAACCACGGCAGTCGCTCATGGGGGAGACCCCCAAGACCGCGCTGCCTCCCCAAGACCGCGCTGCCTCCCCAAGACCGTAATGGTGCGTTTGACCCGTAATTAAATTCGCCACGGGTCGCACCTGAGGCATCGCTTATTCAAAAGCACCATCTGTAGCGTGGCACAGGCTTCGACGCATCGGATCCATTAGCTGATAGCTGATAGCTGATCCCTGAAAGCTGATAGCTGAATGCTTACATTGAGGGGTAAGCTCAAGTCCGGTTGAATACCCATCATAAAGACGATTGATGGCCAGATGGTTAAATGGGGCAGATTTTGATTAAGGGTAATTATCCTGACATGATCTAAAATAGACCTTGGCCAATTAGGCAGCCTTGTACTATGCATTTGTGTTATCCATTAAGTACCAAAACCATTACGCCAACCCGTAACCCGTAACCCGTTGCCCTTAAAACTAAATTGAGAGAGTACTACGCCAGAAACATGTACTGCCCCAAAAATTAAGGTTTGTATCATAGAGGAATAGCACAAAATTGGTGTTACGGTCATAGCGCGTTACTCAATTCCATAGAACAGTCACCGATGGTTAACTCAGAAGCCTCCGAACAGCCTGAAAAAATTCATTTGCCCCGTACTAGCGAATCCGATACCCTAAAAAGGCTCCGTCATACGACCTCCCATGTGATGGCAATGGCCGTCCAGAAGCTATTTCCGAAGGCTCAGGTGACTATCGGTCCTTGGATTGAAAATGGTTTTTATTATGATTTTGATCAGCCAGAACCGTTTACTGAGCAAGACCTGAAGAAAATCCAAAAGGAAATGGTCAAAATCATTAAGCGGAAGCTTCCGGTAATTCGGGAAGAGGTGCCACGGGAAGAAGCTCAACGGCGGATCAAGGAACTGGGTGAACCCTATAAACTGGAAATTTTGGCAGATTTAGAAGACCCGATCTCGATTTACCACCTGGGGGATCAGTGGTGGGATTTGTGTGCTGGCCCCCATGTGGAAAACACTAGTGAAATCAACCCTAAGGCAATTCAATTGGAAAGTGTGGCTGGGGCTTACTGGCGAGGGGATGCGAGTAATGCTCAACTCCAGCGCATTTATGGTACAGCTTGGGAAAATCCAGAGCAACTACAGGAATATAAGCGCCGTAAGCAAGAAGCCCTGAAACGGGATCACCGTAAGCTGGGTAAGGAACTGGGACTGTTTATTTTTTCTGACCCGGTTGGACCAGGATTACCCCTGTGGACCCCGAAAGGAACGGTTTTGCGTACCCTTTTGGAAGATTTCCTCAAGCAAGAACAGCTTAAACGAGGTTATCTACCAGTGGTGACACCCCATATTGGTCGAGTGGACTTGTTTAAGGTATCTGGTCACTGGCAGAACTATAAAGAGGATATGTTCCCGATGATGGCTGAGGATGAGGAAGCAGCAGCCGCAGAACAAGGGTTTGTCCTAAAGCCGATGAATTGCCCCTTCCATATCCAAATTTATAAGAGTGAATTGCGCTCCTACCGGGAGTTGCCCATGCGCTTGGCAGAGTTTGGTACAGTGTATCGCTATGAGCAATCTGGGGAACTGGGGGGGTTAACCAGGGTGCGCGGTTTCACGGTGGATGATTCTCACCTATTTGTGATGCCGGATCAGTTGGATCAGGAATTCATCAGTGTGGTGGATTTAATCCTGTCAGTGTTCAAAAGTCTGCAACTGAAGAACTTTAAAGCACGGTTGAGTTTCCGTGACCCGGCCTCGGATAAGTATATTGGTTCCGATCAGGCTTGGGAAAAAGCCCAAGGAGCAATTCGCCGTGCTGTGGATACCTTGGGCATGGAATCCTTTGAAGCACCAGGGGAAGCGGCATTTTATGGTCCCAAATTGGACTTTATCTTCCGGGATATCCTGGACAGGGAATGGCAGTTAGGAACGGTACAGGTGGATTACAACTTGCCAGAACGATTTGATTTGGAGTATGTGGCAGAAGATGGTACTCGCCAACGGCCGATTATGATTCACCGTGCCCCCTTTGGGTCCCTGGAGCGGCTAACTGGGATATTGATTGAAGAATATGGGGGAGACTTCCCGTTCTGGTTAGCACCAGTACAAGCACGATTGTTACCAGTCGGGGACGCACAGTTGCCTTTTGCTCAGGAAGTGGCAGCAAAAATGCGATCGCATGGCATTCGAGCAGAAGTCGATACCAGTGGGGAAAGGCTTGGTAAAGCAATTCGTAATGCCGAAAAGGCTAAAATCCCGGTGATGAGTGTGATTGGTGCCAAGGAAGTCGAAGCAAACAGTTTAAATATTCGTACCCGTGCCGCTGGGGAATTGGGAATGATGCCCATAGACCTGGTTGTAGAAAAGATGGAGCAGGCAAATCGGAATCGGGAGAATTTTTAGACTCTAAAGGGAGTAGGGAAAGAGAGGGGAGTGTCGGAGGTGTGGGAGGTGTGGGGAGATAGGGAGATGGGGAGATGGGAAGATGGGGAGATGGGGAGATAGGGAGATGGGGAGATGGGGAGTTAGATCAGCAACTGGCTTGGTTTCCACGGGGCTGACAAGGTGCGGACCCAGGTGACCAAATTCCCAATTCCCAATTCCCGATTCCCAATTCCCGATTCCCTACTCCCTACTCCCTACTCCCTACTCCCTACTCCCTACTCCCTACTCCCTACTCCCCATTCAACAGTTCTGGCAAAATCCCATCACACAATTTGCGATCGCTTTCACTCAAGGTCGGATTATGCTTCAAATAGTCCCTGATCCAATAGCACCCCTTCACCAATAAATTCTTTAAATCAGAGGTTAAATCACAGCTAGTGGTATGACTCCCCCTGGTAACTATCCCCTGTCCAGGTTTTACACCTAGGAGTGTACTGCCATTAATCGGTCCGCCAACGGTTTTGATTTCTGTACCATCGATATTCCAGATTTTAGCAGTACCATCTTCACTGACCGATACCAAAGTTTGACCGTCAGCCAGGAAACAGGCATTGCACACAGGAGCAAGATGTCCTTTTAGGGTTTTGAATTCCTTACCATCACGAGTCCAAAGCTTTACCGTCCTATCAGAACTAACGGAAGCAATCATTTGACTGTCTGGACTAAAAACAACACCTCTAACTCCTGCTTGATGTCCTTGTAAGGTAGTGATCAGTTTACCATCCAAACTCCACAGTTTCACCGTTTTATCAGCACTAGCGGAAGCCATAATTTCACCATCCCCACTGAATCTCAAACAGACAATTTTTAGACTATGGGCTGGAATCGTATCGATTAAGCTACCATCGAGATGCCAACGTTTCGTGCCACCATCAGAGTACGGGTAGCGAATACAGGCGATCGCCCTATTCAAGTAGGGTCTCATTTTCACTTCTTTGAAGTCAACGAAGCTCTCCAATTTGACCGGGAAGCTACTACAGGCATGCGCTTAAATATTCCAGCTGGCACCGCTATCCGCTTTGAACCGGGAGACGAACGAGAGGTGGAATTAGTCACTCTTGTCGGTAGCCGTCAGGTGTACGGCTTCAATGGCAAAATTAATGGTCAACTTGATAGCTCAAGTTGATATATAGTTACTATTTTTTTTAAGCAAGCGCTACCGAGAGGTAATCCCAGAGTTTTGCCAAGGGGATAAAATTACCCATTACCCATTACCTATTACCCATTACCCATTACCCATTACCCATTACCCATTACCCATTACCCTCAATCAAGGAGTTATTGATGAGTTATCGTATGGATCGTCGTGCCTACGCCGAAACTTATGGTCCTACTGTAGGCGATCGCATCCGCTTGGCTGATACAGAACTAGTGATCGAAGTGGAACAGGACTACACCACCTATGGTGATGAAGTTAAATTCGGTGGTGGCAAAGTGATTAGAGATGGGATGGGACAATCCCCCATCTCCCGCGCCGAGGGTGCTGTGGATTTGGTGATCACTAATGCCCTGATCCTGGATTGGTGGGGTATTGTTAAAGCCGATATTGGTATTAAAGACGGGAAAATAGTCAACATTGGCAAAGCCGGAAATCCCTACATCCAGGACAATGTCACTATTATTATTGGTCCTAGCACCGAAGCAGTTGCTGGGGAAGGAATGATTCTCACCGCAGGGGGGATTGATGCTCACATTCACTTTATTTGTCCCCAACAGATTGAAACTGCGATCGCATCTGGTATCACTACTATGATCGGCGGTGGTACAGGTCCAGCCACTGGCACTAACGCCACTACCTGTACTCCTGGTGCTTGGAATATTCACCGGATGCTGCAAGCTGCGGATGCATTTCCTGTGAATCTAGGGTTTTTAGGTAAAGGCAATAGTGCCAAACCCGAGGGATTACAG
>NZ_JAAHHU010000070.1:0-33714 GCF_010672095.1 Moorena sp. SIO3I6
CAGAGTAAATAGGGCAATCGGTGAACCCATGGTATGAACACTAGCCAGAGGAATGGCACTGTCTTGCTCAGATTCGATTCCCAAAATGCTTTTGCGAATCTCCTGAATACTCTCATGACCAGGTATACTTGGGTCATCCCATCGACTAGCAAACAACACATCAAATAGGATAATCGTTCCCCAACTGTGAGTAACTAGGTGCAAACGGTCCTGATCTTGGTATCCCTCCAATCCCTGATCAGCTTGTCTACTCATCTGGTCAATAGCCAGAGAACCAACATGTCTGCTGAGGTAGAGAGCTCCGTCTCCAACGAATTGTAAGATTTGCTTTTCACGAAAGTCGCGCAATTAAATCCCAATAAATAGGTATAAAACGGTATCTAACGGTATAAAACCGACATTGACACTTTACTAGCGCCTTAGTATAATCAAGAAAGAAGACACAGCAGTTGACGATGTCATTGAAAGTAGGAGCAACTAAGAGACTATCGACTCAAATTGTCCCCGTGGTGGGGATGAGTAAGTCGGTAGAGTTTGAGTTGTTGCAGGTAATGAAAAAACTAGGCGTCGTCAGGGCTGAGTCTTACAACAAACTGGGAAGCATTAACCATTGGGGACTGGACTGGAAAAAGGCCATCCCGGAAGTAAAGAGCTTCAGGACTCCCAACACCCTGGGGCTGCCTGCTAAGCTAATGGATTGGACCATTAATGATGTAGCAAAAGCCATTACAGCGAGCCAAGCAGCCTGTACCGATGCCGTTGTCAAAAAAATCTATAAAAGGCTCCCCGGAAAAGAGAACCAAAAGGCTAGAAAAGAATATGCCACGCAACTACTGACCTTAGCTTTCCTGGATAATCCACTCCTTCACCGACTCATTAGAAAGGAGTTTCAGCGGGGGCATTCCTGGGTCAAGAACCAGATAGTTTATCAACAAGTAGGCTATAAGTGCAGAAGGCTCTCCCGCAACACTTATCAGTTAGAGCTAGCTGGATTAAGAAGAGGAAAAAGAAACAGAATAATCGTCAGATCTAATCGCAAAATAAGTGGGCAGATTAGATTAATCCACAATCAAACCCTACAAAGATTTGAGATTCACTTCTTAGTAGACTATGGAACCGTAGAAGTACCCGCCAACCGCCGTCCTGTTGGGATAGATAAAGGGTACACAGAGGCTTTCTATGACTCAGATGGCCAAGGGCATGGTTTGAACTTGGGCAAGGCGACTACTAAAAAGTCCGACCGTATTTGTGCCAAGAATCGTAATCGAGGGAAGCTTTGGGCAATACATAGAAAACTGGAAAAACTAGATCCAGTCAAATCGGCTCGAATACTAAAAAATAATTTAAACCGAAAGACAGAAAATAAGCGCTACAGACAGAATCAGTCAGAGCTGACAGCAATAATAGGAGCTGCTTCTAAGTCGCTGTTTAATGGCGAATCACTCTTAGTTTTTGCGGAAGATTTAACACAACCAATATTGAATAAACGCCAGTCCAAGGCTATGTCTCGCCAGCTCAATAGTTGGATGAAAGGAGTAATGCGGGATTCGTTACAGAAATGGGCTAATTGGACTGGGTCGGTTGTTACAGAAGTCCAGCCTAGTTACACGTCGCAAATTGACTCCGTGACCGGAACCCTTCTGGGGAAAAGAAGCGGGGACAGTTTTACCAGATTTAATGGGGTCGTGTTGCAGGCTGACCATAATGCTGCCAAAAATATCCTTGACAGAGGTACGGATCAGGAAATCACCCGGTACATGGCTAAAACCGAGGTACAGGCAGTATTGTTGCGTCGTACCGCGCGTTTCTTGGAAGGAATGGGACTTAGTTTACTTGATGCCATCGAGCTTGGATGGCTTAATGGCAAGCATAGCAAAACTAAGGCTTTTAAGGAACTCCTGGCCGAGATGCCAGGAACGCCTAGACAGATTAGTGGGAGGCTTGACTCCAATTGCTGACTACCACTCCTCCCTCAGGCAACAATAAATTGCACCTTGACCGTTTTATACCGGATTATCCCGATTAATGACGGTTTAAGAGTATCTCTCTGAACCAGAACTCATTCCACACCTTCGATGCCTGTAATGCTGTCACCAGGTCCTTCTCCTGCTCAATTACCACATTACCCCAGTACAGAGGGATCTTTTTGAGTTGAACGGATGACTCAACATTATTTTGAATCAGATCGAAAAGCTTGTCAGCGTATTGGGGTGTTTCTCGATCTTGGCGAGTATTGACACCATGTATAAACAAAATGTAGTCCGTAGCCACGGATCACCCTCTCTTTTATGGAATTTTATAGATTCCATTAGTTTATGCGATCGCGTACCCTACCCGACCGCTATCATCGATTCTTGGTAGGGAGTAGGGAGTAGGGAGTAGGGAGTAGGGAATATGGCCTCAAAAATTATCTAAATGGAATTCTTGAGGGATGATCTTTTTACAAATAAATATAAGATGCACCCGATATAATTTCTGTCTTCTGTTTCCTAAAAATACAGCCAATTTATTATACTAATATTAATTCCTAATCAGGTAGTCTGGTAAAATAGTTTCGCTATCTATCTGTGCCAATTCAATCTGCTTTTGGGTCAGATTTTTAGCTCCTTGGAGGTTAGCCTCTCTTAAATCTGTACCCTGGAGATTAGCTCCCTCTAAATTTGCCTCTTGCAAGTTAGCTTGAATCAAAGATGCCCCCTGTAAATTAGCGTTCCAGAGGATTACCTTTTCTAGCTTAGCTCTCCTGAGAAATGCCCCTTCTAGGTTAGCATCAAATAAGCAAGCGTCTGTCAAGTTAGCTTTTATCAAGTATGCTCCTTGGAGGTTAGCTTGATTAAAGTCTGCCCCTTCTAGATTGGCTCCGATCACATATGCTCCTTTTAGATTAGCCTGATTAAGACAAGCTCCTTGTAGTTTGGAGCCACTAAGGTATGCCTCTTGCAGGTTTGCTTCTGTTAAGTTTGCCCCAATCAGTGTGGCGTTACATAAATCAATTTTCTGATCTTCGAGTTCTTTTGAGCTGTCGCGCCTTGCAATAACCGTTAGGGCACCTTGAATATCAATAGGGAGTTTTTGGTCTTCTGTAATTGGAAGAGGACTGGATGAGTCATTTATTTGCTTTTGCTGCTCTACATGAATCTTCCCAGGGGACTGATATCGCACAAATGTCGATAAAATTTCCATAATTTTCCAGTGGTCTTGGGCAGAAACCTTAGCAATTCGTTCTAGGGCATAAATTCCACCTAGCCGTAGGGCAATCTGATCAGAACTCAGCCACTCCAGGGCATTATTCAAGCATTGAATTATTTGCTTGTCTTCTGTACCGATAGTAGTCTTGACAGTTATACCAGTTTTTGAGAGGTTATATAAACCTTTGTTTAAGTAGTAAAGTTTAATCAAAATTACTAGTCCAATAGCCATTATTACAACAGCTATAAAAAACAAAATTTTGTCTTTTTGCTCTACTTGATTTACCAAAAAAAATAGTTTATTGAGTTGGGATTTTTCAAGAAACCCCTCAATAAAATTTATGGGAAATACCACAAACCAATATAACGAAGCAATCCCTAAGTAGACTAAGCCACTATAAATCAAAAAAACAACCATTTTCAACCGTAAAGGGTGATTGTTGGGCGGGTTTACCTTGAGCTTCATGTCTTGTATTATACTGACTCAACTGGTATAATTTATTAAATCACCATCTTGTGAATATAATGTGAAGAAATTAAAAAATCTAACTAACGAGCTATATCTATATACAGGGAACAGGGAACAGCGGATCTGGGAGTAGGGAATCGGGAGTAGGGAATCGGGAGTCGGGAGTCGGGAATCGGGAGTCGGGAATCGGGAGTCGGGAAAAGCGGGAAATGGGAAGAATTATCCCGGAAATTATAGTGTATTTTGATACATATTTTTATTAATTTATACGTAATAAAAGTACCTCCTTTTTAAAAAACCTACCCTTGTAAGCATCTCCCCATCTCCCCATCTCCCCATCTCTCCATCTCCCCATCTCCCACACTTCCCTCTCTTTCCCAACTCCCAACTCCCGACTCCCGACTCCCTACTCCCTACTCCCTTGACTAATCAACGGAATAGAATAGGATAAATCTGACGCCAAGCTAGGATATAAAACACAACAGTCCATACCAACAACCAGATTAAAGGTAACTAGTTAACCTGTAAGTAGTCAGCCTATGCGCTACGCACACGCTGCGCGAACAGCTATCAGCTATCAGCACACTGACATACCCTACGGAACATTTTAGGACTAGTTTCAGTCTGAACCTTAAATCCAACAACTCTGGTACCTGCTTTACCTTTCCAAGAAGCCCTTGATCCAGTTTGGTAATGGTACTATACCAATAGTTTGGATTTACTCTATCATTTTAGGTAACCAATTCCCAAAGCTATAGTATGGTTTATTCTGGCACTCTTAATTCGGTCAGGCTCGCCTGTTTCGTTGCTCTTCCCGTGATGGCAGCTTTGGTAGTACTGCCACCAGCCCAGGCACAAGGTGCTGATATCCAAGTAGAATCAGACATCACTGACCCCAACAATACCGGACCGTTGACTCAAGAAGACAGCCTATTGAGTATGCCGGGGGGAGAGCGGATGATGCAAGAGGCGACTAACGCTATTGATTCAGGGAACTATAGCGTAGCTGCCAAAAAACTCCAAGAAGCACGTCAGATATTCAACCAGTTGTCTAACTTTTACCAACAGCTGGCTTCCAGTTTTTCTGGCATTGACAACCGAGTCTACGAGTCTCAACGGCAAAAAGCCCTGGAAACTGCTGAAAAGCGAGATGAAGCTACCTATCGGCTAGCCCTAGTCCATCGAGCCAATGACCAGCCAGAATTAGCTGTCCCCTTGTTAATTCAAATTATTCGGTCTCAAAATCCAACCAGGGAATTGGGAAAAAAATCCTACCAACAGCTGTTTGAGCTAGGATTCGTCGATTCTCCCTTTCCTAGAAATGGCAATAGCCAGCCCACCTCATCCGCTGGTTCTAATAAAGGCAGTTAAATTGTAAGCTATCAGCTTAAGCGCTACGCGCACGCTACGCGAACAGCTATCAGCTATCAGCTTATGGGCACGCTACTTGAGGTGCTTTTGAATAAAACAAGAGGTAAGCATTGGTTTCATCTGAGTTACGGAAAGCTGAGCGCTGAGCGCTGAGCGCTGAACGCGCACGGGTGCGCGTAGCGCATATGCTTACGTTTAATTTTAGTATATTTTAGAAATTCGACTAGAAACTAGAACAAAAAAAATGGATCCGATTAGTACACAGCAAGTTGAAGAAAAGATTAAAGCATCGATACCGGATGCTCAGGTAAAGGTAGAAGATTTAGGGGGTGGTAACCATCTGCAAGCCATTGTTGTCTCCTCCGAGTTTGAAGGTAAATCCCTGGTGAAACAACATCAGCTGGTTTATGGTGCCCTAAGCCAAGAGTTGGCAACAGAGGCCATTCACGCCCTAGCCCTAAAAACCTATACCCCTGAAGCGTGGGCTGGCAAGCAGTAAACTGGCGTAAGTCATAATTAGAAGAGTCTAGGATTTTGCGATCGCTAGACTAATATAATATCGACTATCAAAATAACTATCTAGATATCCCAGGAGTTTAAGAAAACGATGACACCAGAACTGAAAGAGAGAATAGATAAATTAACACAAGACCACAAAATTTTGGTATTCATGAAGGGCAGCAAACTAATGCCCCAGTGTGGCTTTTCCAATAATGTTGTCCAAATTCTGAATCACTTAGGAGTTCCCTACGAAACTGTAGACGTACTACAAGATTTCGACATCCGTCAGGGAATCAAAGAATATTCCAAGTGGCCAACGATTCCTCAAGTGTACATTAACGGAGAGTTTATCGGTGGGTCTGATGTGATGATTGAGATGTATCAAAATGGTGAATTGCAGCAGACCGTGGAAGTCGCCCTGGCATCCTAATCCTTGACTGCACCAAACTATTGACACAACTGAAGAACCGCAAAAAGCGATCGGATTAGGAAATGCGATCGCTTTCTTGATGCAATAGCGAGTGGGGTAAACCACGGCAGTCGCTCATGGGGGGAACCCCCTTTGGCGGCACTGGCTCCCCAAGACCGCGCTGCATCGCTTTTTTTAGGGCGTTGCTTAATAATGGAATGATTTTAAGAGTTTTCTGGAATGGACATGTTGGTGGAATGGGCATCTTGCGTGGAACTGGCATCTTGCCAGTTTCATGCTTATTGTGGAACTGGCATCTTGCCAGTTTCATGCTTATTGTGGAACTGGCATCTTGCCAGTTTCATGCTTATTGTGGAACTGGCATCTTGCCAGTTTCATACTTATTTTCGAGCGGGCAGGATGCCCACTCTACTCCTATTCATTGCTTGATTCAGCAACGCCGAATTTTTTCCTATTCCCTATTCCCTAGTGATCCAACCAAACCGCTAAATCCGTTGCTGTCTCAAAATCCAACAACGCTTCACTCAATTCCTCCAATCGAGTAATCGATAATCCCTCAATCCGCTGTTGGAGCACAGGGTCAAGTAAACCTAACCTCAGGGTTAGCTGACGGATCACAACTAATAGGGCTCCCTCCTGCTTACCGCGCTGGAGTCCCTTTTGGACTCCCTTTTGGATAATATCTTGATAGGTAACTGATTCTTCCATAACTTCCTCTGACAAGGTGAACACTGACAGTTAAATCTCAGCAGTGATCCAACCAAACCGCTAAATCCGTTGCTGTCTCAAAATCCAACAAGGCTTCACTCAATTGCTCCAATCGAGTAATCGATAATCCTTCAATCTTCTGTTGGAGCACAGGGTCAAGTAAACCTAACCTCAGGGTTAGCAAACGCATCACAACTAATAGGACTCCCTCCTGCTTGCCGCGCTGGAGTCCCTGCTGGAGTCCCTTCTGGACTCCCTTTTGGATAATATCTTGATAGGTAACTGATTCTTCCATAACTTCCTCCCTCAACAATCGACAGACTAAATTTTTGTCAAACCGCAAACCAGCCAGTACATCTACACAGGCCGCTAGGTTTCCCCGTAATGGTTTTTCTTCAATTCTATCTACTTCCGCAACCACTTGCTCTAACAATCGATTAGGGCTATTACTCCTAGCTAAAGTCGCCAAGGGTAACAAAGCCTGATTGGCTAACAACGGTAATGGGTCTTGTTCCCACAGACGAATTATTCGATAACGGTGCCAGGTATTAGTATCCCTAAACTCGTTATTGAATACCATCTGTGAGGTCGTAGACTTTAGGAAAATTACCACCTGCTCAATCGGACATCGATATTTCCGTTGTAGTCTGACCCAGTAGTCCAACATCCGAAATGGTAATGGTGGCTCGGATTGGGGCAGGGTTTGAAATTCTAGGTGCAGAATTTGGTTTGTACTTTGGAGTACACTCAGAGCATCAGCTTGAATGGGTTCAGCACTTAATTCAGTTTTAAGTACCTGAATATCTCTAGGTTGTTCACCCAATAGCCAGTGAAAAAACTCCGATGGATATTCTTCTGCTAGGTATTTGCAGATATTGTCGTAAGCCAAGGCAAATTGTTCAAAATTAACACTATCTCAGACACTGTATTAAATCTGAACCAGAAAATTTATAGCACCTGGATCTTGTTTATTGATGCAAGTTATGATAGCGGAGTAGTTCTGATTTACAGAATACCTTTAGATAAGATTTAAATCAGAAGGATGCATCTCATTAAAGCTGTTTGAGCTGGTGGGTGGAATAGGCATCTTGGTAGAATAGGCATCTTGCCTGTTCCCTGATTCGAAGTTCCCTACTCCCTACTCCCTACTCCCTACTCCCTACTCCCTACTCCCTACTCCCTACTCCCTACTCCCTACTCCCTACTCCCTTTGCTATTAGCTGAATGAGCATCCTAGAGTTATATTCTACTCTCAAGCATTATGAAGCTGCCCTGACCGCTGTTGAAAAAACTGACAATAAACCATCTGCTGAAGCCATTCTTCGTGTCCTGATTGCTCGCAATATTGTTCACGAAAAATTTGCTGATATTGCCCACATTTCTAAAGATAAACTGATTAAACTGATTGAATTAGATAGCAGATTAAAAAAGCAGGCTGGTTTGATTACTCAGACTGTGCAATTAGCGGATTTGCGGATTAGTTTTCATCCCCCAAAAGACTACTGGTGGTGGTTTCTGGAAGCGCCTACTCATCCACGAGACCATTTGGACTGGTTTTGGAATGCAGGGACAGTTGCCTTGTTAACCGCATCGGTGAGTCTAGTGGTAGATATTTCCTCCCGTTTTTTGAGTACTAGTCCGGGTTTTCTAGGTTCTTTTGCGGTGATTTCCCAGAGTGCATTGACCTTGTTGACAGCTGGGGGAATTTTAACCAAAGCTGGTCGTACAGGAATTGAAGATATTCAATTACGATTAGGGATTAAAAAATATCTTTGGCAAGAAGTTAAATTGGGACTATCGGGAGTACTTTTAATTTCCTTAATTGGCTTTCGAGCATCGTTGCCCTTGATTTCGGACTACGTTAATGAAAAGGGTGTAAAGAATTATGATGACGGGGACTGGTCAAGTGCTCAGTCTAATTATGAACGAGCATTGAGTCTTAATCCAGATAATGCAGACGCTCACTATAATTTGGGTCGTATTTATGAAGATTTACAGGATTTTAAGAAGGCGCGAACTCAGTATAGGTTAGCGGCACAGGGGGGCTTAGATGCTGCTTATAATGAATTGGGACGGTTGTATATTCAAGACAAAAAATATTCCCAAGCGGTATCGTTACTTTTGACAGGATTAGAGAATATGCAAGAAGAGGATATTCAAAATAAACTACTTAAAACAGAGGATATTAAAATTCAAAATGACACTCAATATGCATTATTGAAAAACTTGGGCTGGGCAAGGTTGAAGCAAGGACGCTATGCCGATGCCGAAACCTATCTCAGAGATGCTATTGAACTCGATAAAATACTTGAGGAAGAGTTTAAGCAAACTCCGGCGGCGGCTCACTGTTTATTAGCTCAAGTCATTGAAAACAAACCAGAAAAAGATCCAGACAATGCCTTGGCAGAATGGAAAATTTGTTTACGCTATACTGATATCCGTAACCCTGATGAAGATATCTGGGTTGGGATGGCTCGTGAACGCATAGATGCTCAGGACAAGACTAGTGAATCGACTAAGTAAGCTGATTTGCTCTGCCCCGATCTTGACCATAGTTATGATTATGTTGGGAAGTATGGTGAGTAAGCCAGTACTGGCAGGGCATTGGATTTTTAAAACCACAGGTAGAGTTGAGCTAGAACGGGAGGGATGGTCACGTTTCCATCCAGTGCCTAACTATACCACTATAAATCCAGGGGATCTGGTCAGACCAGCATCGGGGGTTAGGGTTAAGGTATTTTGTGATCATGGTAAAATTCGCTCTGTAACTGCTGGGGTAACAACAGGCATCAATGCCATATGTCCACCACCGCGAAGAAAAAGCTCTGGGAGAATTGTCACACCACGTCCAGTAGACCGCTATATTCCCTACATTATCAGCCCACGGGCAACTCGTTTACTGACTTACACCCCAACTCTACGCTGGAATGATGCCACCGATGCTAACAGTTTCACGGTTACGGTCAGGGGGCGAGGATTGGATTGGACTGAGGAATTTAGTCGAGACAAGGTTTGTCAAAAGGGTATTTGTCAGGTGGTTTATCCAGGGAATAAGCCCCTAAAACCTGGAGTTAGTTATAAGTTGGTCGTTAAGGCTGATACCAATCGTTCCTCTACAGAGGATAAGACTGGAGGACTGGGATTTAAGCTGATTGATTCGGATCAAGCTAAAAAAATTCAGGTGATTGATGGACTGATTAAGGGACAGAATCTACCAAAGGAGTTCAAGCCCTTAGCTCTAGCTGACCTCTATGGTGACTACGGTTTAACGGCTGAGGCCATTGAAATCCTGGAAGGACTAGAAAAGAATCAAAAAATAGTACCGATTTATCGTTTATTGGGTGATTTGTATCGACGGATAGGACTAGTTTTGGAAGCAGAGATTCCTTATTCAAAGGCAGTCGAACTGGCAGAAAATCAGCATTGGGAAGAACTGGCAGCAGCCAAAGCTGGATTAGGGGAAGTTAAGCATGCTCGTGGGAATCGGCAAGAAGGAGTGAGTTTGTTAGAACAAGCGAAGGCAATCTATGAACAGTTTGGCGATCGCAAACGGGTAGGGGAAATAGAAAAGCGACTGGCAGAGTTAAAGTAACATTTCATAAACCCTACATTAAACTTCCTATTTGATTCAGTTCTTCTCTATTGGAAATTACCAGTCAAAGCCAGTGCCACTTAAGTCTGTATTTTTTACCATAGCAACGTTGCTAGGAGTGGGGAATTGTCCAGGGTTGGGAGCCGAGACTAGGGCGTGTTTTCAAAGTTTTCCCCAAGATTATGATCCCCCCCAGCCCCCCTTAATAAGGGGGGAGCCATTCTCAAAGTCCCCCTTTTTTAAGGGGGATTTAGGGGGATCTCCGAGTTTGAAGACACGCCCTAACCCCAGGTTTTGGGCAATTCCCACGCAATCTCTGACTGCTCCAGAGACTATACCCTTAATGCCGTCCTCTGGTCAAAGGATTGCCTTAGAGAGTACCACAGTTCGCGATCGCCTTAATAGTAACAGCGAGACTCACGAAAACAACAGCTACTACAATCGCCATACCTTTGAGGGGAAAGCTGGGGAGCAGATTACCATAGAACTAACCAGCGACGAGTTTGACCCTTACCTGATTCTCATTGACCCAGACGGTAACCTTAACATAATTGCTCAGAATAACAACAGTGGTGAGGGAAAAAATGCCCGAATTACCCTTACTTTACCGACTACGGGGACTTATGTGATTTGGGCTAACTCCTACAATAAGCAAGAAACTGGTAACTATACCCTGACTTGGAGAGAAGCCACCCCTTCAGACTTACTTCAAGCTAAAGCTGACCAATTGTTACAGCAGGGAATCGAACAAGATAAGACCAGTCAATATCAAGCTGCGCTCAAGTCCTGGCAAGAAGCCCTAGGCATTTATCGGGAACTAGAAGACCGCCAGGGGGAAGCCAACTCCCTGGGCAATCTAGGACTTGCTTACCATAGCTTGGGGCAGTATCAACAAGCGATTGAGTTTCATCAGCAGTCTTTAGCCATTGAAAGAGAACTAGGAAACCGTCAGGGGGAAGCTAACTCTCTGAGCAGTCTGGGGCTTGGTTACCATAGTTTGGAACAGTATCAACAAGCGATTGAGTTTTATCAGCAGTCTTTAACCCTATATCGAGAACTGGAAGACCGCCAGGGGGAAGCCAACGCTCTGGATAATTTGGGGCTTGGTTACCATAGTTTGGAACAGTATCAACAAGCGATTAATTTTCATCAGCAGTCCTTAGCCATTGAAAGAGAATTGGGAAACCGCCAGGGCGAAGCTAACTCCCTCCACAATTTGGGCAATACTTACTATAGTTTGGAACAGTATCAACAAGGGATTAAGTTTTATCAGCAGTCTTTAGCCATTGAAAGAGAACTGGGCAATCGTCAAGGGGAAGCTAATTCTCTGAGCAGTCTGGGACTTGCTTACAATAGCTTGGGAGAGTACCAACAAGGGATTAAGTTTCATCAGCAGTCTTTAGCCATTGAAAGAGAACTGGGCAATCGTCAAAGGCAAGCCAACTCTCTGAGCAATTTGGGGAATACTTACCATAGCCTAGGACCTTATCAACAAGGGATTAAGTTTCATCAGCAATCTTTAGCCATTGAAAGAGAACTGGGCAATCGTCAAAGGCAAGCCAACTCTCTGAGCAATCTCGGTAGTGTTTACTGGAGGGTAGGGCAATACCAACAAGTAATTGAGTTTCATCAGCAGTCCTTAGCCCTATATCGAGAACTGGAAGACCGCCAGGGGGAAGCCAACGCTCTGGATAATTTGGGGCTTGCTTACTATAGTTTGGGGCAGTACCAACAAGCGATTAATTTTCATCAGCAGTCTTTAGCCATTGAAAGAGAATTGGGAAACCGCCAGGGCGAAGCCGACTCCCTCCACAATTTGGGCAATACTTACGATAGCTTGGGGCATTACCAACAAGCGATGGATTTTTATCAGCAGTCCTTAGCCATTGAAAGAGAATTGGGAAACCGTCAAGGGGAAGCTAACTCTCTGGGTACTCTAGGAATTATTTACTGGAGGCTAGGGCAGTATCAACAAGCGATTGAGTTTCATCAGCAGTCCTTAGCCCTATATCGAGAACTGGGAAACCGTCAGGGGGAAGCTGCTTCCCTTAACAATCTGGGGGTTGCTTACGATAGCTTGGGGCATTACCAACAAGCGATTGAGTTTTATCAGCAATCTTTAGCCATTGACAAAGAACTGGGAAACCGTCAATGGGTAGCCTACTCCCTCCAGAATCTGGGTGCTACTTTAAGTCAAAAAAATCAACCTGAGTTAGCCATCGACTTTTATAAACAAGCCATCGAGGTTCAAGAATCTATCCAAGGTGAACTCAAAGTAGAAGAGTTGAAAACCTCTTATGCCAGTCAGGAGGTAGATATCTACGAAAATCTCATCAATCTATTGTGGAACCAAAAAGACTTTGAAACTGCCTTCAACTATGTGGAACGGGCAAGAGCCAAAGCCTTCCTCGACCAACTGGCTAATGAGAAGATAGACTTTCGTGCTGGGGCTGACTCCAAACTCCTGGAACGGGAACAAGACCTCAAAGCTGAAATCAATGCCCTCAGCCAGGAATTAATTACCCTGCGCAACGGTCCCAAAAACCAGTGGGATAACAAGACGATTGCGGAAATCGAAAACAAGCGAACTGCTCTGCGAAAAGACTACCAGGACTTGCTGGTTCAACTAAAAATCCAAAACCCTGAAACCGCTAGCTTAAAAACTGTAGAGGTTGCCTCCCTCCCTGAAATCCAAGGCTTGCTGGATGCGGATACCACCCTAGTCGAGTACTTTGTGACAGATGAACGCACCCTAGCCTTCATTATCACCCGCAACAGCTTCCACACTGTCCCCCTCAATGTCACTCGCCAACAACTCACGGAAGAACTGACACTTTTCCAAGACTTTGCTGACTTAGATGAACCCCATCCCCTAGAACTGAAAAACCTGCACGACTGGCTAATTGAACCCCTCCAGCCCCATCTCAACACCACCAATATCAGCATTGTTCCCCACAGTATCCTGCACTATCTGCCCTTTGCTGCCCTCACTGACGGCAAGGAGTACCTCAGTGACAACTACGCCCTATTGTCTCTCCCCAGTGCTAGCATCCTGCGCTATTTACCCGACAAGGGCAAATCAACCACAGGCAGTCTTCTTGCCCTGGGAGATCCCACCATTCCGGGACTTTCCCCCTTAACTTATGCTCAAAAAGAAGTAGAAACCATTGCCCAGCTCTTCAAGACCAAAGCCCTGGTGGGGGAAGCGGCTACCGAAAGCGCTCTCCGGTCTAGGGCTAAGCAATCGGGAATTATACACCTAGCGGTTCATGGGAAGTACAACCTTCGTAACCCCCTATTCAGCGCCATCCGTCTCCTAAAAGATACCCAGCACGACGGTTCCTTAGAAGTTCATGAAGTCTATGGGTTAGATTTAACCAGTACCACCAATTTAGTTGTGCTCAGCGCCTGCCAGACCAAAATCGGTGAATTGAGCCGGGGTGATGAAGTGGTAGGACTAAACCGTGCTTTCTTGTATGCCGGAACCCCCACCATCATCGCAAGTCTCTGGAATGTGGATGATGCTGCGACAGGACTGTTAATGAAGCAATTTTACAGCCATTGGCAAGGGGGAATGAACAAAGCCGAGGCATTACAGCAAGCCCAGAAAGATTTACGGAAAACATATCCCCATCCTTATTTTTGGGCAGCATTTTCGTTGACAGGGGATGCTGGGAATAGGGAGTCGGGAGTAGGGAGTAGGGAGTAGGGATAAACAGAATTTTTTCCTGTTCCCTATTCCCTATTTTTTCCTATTCCCTATTCCCTAGTTATCCAACCAAACCGCTAAATCCGTTACTGTCTCAAAATCCAACAACGCTTCACTCAATTCCTCCAATCGAGTAATCGATAATCCTTCAATCTGCTGTTGGAGCCCAGGGTCAATTAAACCTAACCTTAGGGTTAGCTGACGCATCACAATTAATAGGACTCCCTCCTGCTTTCCTTGCTGGAGTCCCTGCTGGAGTCCCTGCTGGAGTCCCTGCTGGAGTCCCTGCTGGCGTCCCTTTTGGATAATATCTTGATAGGTAACTGATTCTTCCATAACTTCCTCCCTCAACAATCGATGGACTAAATCTTTATCAAACCGTAAACCAGCCAGCACATCCACACAGGCCGCTAGATTTCCCCGTAATGGTTTTTCTTCAATTCTATCCACTTCAGCAACGACTTGCTCTAACAATCGATTAGGGCTATCACTCCTAGCTAAAGTGGCCAAGGGTAACAAAGCTCGATTGGCCAATAGTGGTAATGGGTCTTGCTCCCAAAGGCGAATTACCCGATAACGATGCCAGGTGTTAATATCCCTAAACTCGTTATTGAATACCATCTGTGAGGTCGTAGACTTTAGAAAAATTACCACCTGTTCAATGGGACATCGGTATTTACGTTGTAGTCTGACCCAATAGTCCAACATCCGAAATGGTAATGGTGGCTCGGATTGGGGTAAGGTTTGAAATTCTAGGTGCAGAATTTGGTTAGTACTTTGGAGTAAACTCAGAGCATCAGCTTGAATGGGTTCAGCACTTAATTCAGTTTTAAGTACCTGAATATCGTCAGGTGCCTCACCCAATAGCCACTGAAAAAACTCCGATGGGTATTCTTGTGCTAGGTATTTACAAATATTGTCGTAGGCCAAGGCAAATTGTTCAAAATTAACACTATCTCAGATACTGTAGTGAATCTGAGTTAAAAAATTGATCGCACCTGGATCTTGCTTATTTATTCAAGTTATGATACCGGAGCAATTTTGATTTAGATAAGATACAGAAGGAATAATAGTAAATCCGGTTAATTACTTCTAAGGGTAAAATTTCAAAAATGCTGAAATCCCTTATTTAAACTCAGCAATTGATCAGCATAAGTGCCAGTTTTATCTTTCAACCAAACCTGATTACCACTAGTAATCTTGCCAATTACTGCTGCTCCCTCCCCCAGTTGTGCCACCAATTCTTCAGCCGCTTCAGTAGGCAGACATAGCACTAATTCAAAATCTTCACCACCATACAACCCCCAATCCAAAGCTTGCTCTCGGGACACCAATTTACTCAAGCTTGGAGGTAAAGTAATTCGGTTGGGATCAATCTCCGCACCAACACCACTGGCACGACAAATTTGTACAATAGCATCTGCTAAACCATCGCTACTATCCATACCCGCAATGGATAGTAGGAGGGTTGAAGGTTGAAGAGTTGAAGGTTGAAGGGTTGAAGGTTGAAGGGTTGAAGGTTGAAGGGTTGAAGGTTGAAGGGTTGAAGGTTGAAGGGTTGAAGGTTGAAGGGTTGAAGGTTGAAGGGTTGAAGGTTGAAGGGTTGAAGGTTGAAAGTTATCAGGTTGTTCGCGTAGCGTGGCCGAAAGGCCAAGGTTATCAGGTTGTAAGTTATCAGGTTGTAAGTTATCAGGTTGTAAGTTATCAGGTTGTAAGTTGGAACTTTCAACCTTCAACCTGTTAACCTGTAACCTTAGTAAAGGTATCACATCAAGTCTGGGTTGGGGACGCTGGTGAGCTTTAATCAGAGATAGTCGTTCCTCTGGACTTAAGTGTTTGCCGAAATCTGGGTTGAGGAGTAATTCTAGTCCAGCCCGGGAAGCACCATGAACACCTGTCACCACAATGGCATGTCCCACCTTCGCCCCTGTGCGGCGGATGGCTTGGTCGGGGTAGACTTGACCAAAGGCAGTGATAGCAATAGTAATAACCGGGGAGCGACAGATATCTCCTCCCACTATTGGTGTATTGTACTGGTTCAAACACTGAGTCATGCCTTGGTAAAGTCTCTCAACCCAGCTAACCGCTACATCCCCTGTCAGGCTTAAGCCTACCGTAATGCCTAGGGGAGATGCTCCCATAGCAGCTAAATCAGACAAATTAGCAGCAGCAGCACGCCAACCAGCATCTTCTGGACTAGTAGTGCATTGGCTGAGCCCACCGTAGCGATCGCTAAAATGCACCCCATTCACCAAAACATCTGTAGTAATCACCAAGGATTGACCAGACTCTGGAGGGGGAATTACCGCTCCATCATCTCCTACAACCCCTGGTGGACAGAAAGGCTGTAACCGTTCTAGAAGACCTTGTTCTCCAATATCTTTTAGTAATTCAAGGGTCACGAGAAAACGAGCAATTATTGATACTTCCCACTGGAATCAACTTAGTTATCAGTAATTAGTCCAGCTCATCCCTGGCTTCGCCGCAGCCGCTTAGGAGCTGACCACTTATAGCACTAAGCATTAAGGTGTTTGACATTTATAAAAGCAGCAAAAGCTATTATAGTCAGCTATTGCTAGCATGCCTCTTGCCTCTTGCCTTGGGCGTAGCGCTATAACCTATAGGATAGCTATGCCTGGGGCTCAACCAAATTCTCAATCCCATCAATAACTCTCATCGACTCAATTACATCCCCTCGTTTGAGCTGTCTGAGTAACTCTTTGTTTTCTACCACATAGCCAAAGACAGAATAGCGCCCATCCATGAAGTTGATACCAGCTGGGGTAAGTTCTGGTTGAAACAAGAAGAAGAAAAACTGAGAAGAGCCACCATTGGGGTCTTCTGCAGGACGTGCCATAGCTAGGGTACCATAAGCAGAGAAGGGCAGCACAGGTTGCTCACGATAACGACCAATTTCTTCCAGGGTAAACTCATAAACCGGTTCAGAGTCTCCTTTCAGCATGATTTCGATCGGAATCCCTCGATATTCACCAGTTTCCGGGTCAATAAAGCCTGTCGCTTTTCCTGGAGGGTCCCCTGCTTGCAGGATATAGTTATCTTCAGCACGGTTGAAGGTTAGACCATCATAGAAACCCCGCTGTACCAAATCCACAAAGTTACCGGCTGTGACTGGAGCATTGTAACCATCTACCACCATTTTCAAGGAACCTTCCTTTGTGGTCATTTCCACGGTAGCGCGACCCTTAAGTTGAGGTAAGTTACTATACTCTGGGGGTACCTCAAAGGGAAACTCCTCTACCATCAATTGTTCCAGTTGCCCAACTTGATCCAAGAGTATCCCGCGCTCAATCAAGACGTTTTCCTTGTCTTTAGCCTCCACAGCTTCTCGAATCTTAGCAATTTCGGCTTGGATCTCGGCAATTAGGGCTTCGCCTTGGGGTTTTCTGGCATCTGGAATGTCCGCTAGTAATTTCTGATCACTACTAGTTAAAACCACAGCAGCTTTAGTAATATCGCTGGTGATGGGACTCCAGCGTTTGCCCCGCATTTGTTGAGAAATATCCTCCAAACTGGCTTGTATTTTCCGCACTGGCTGATTATCTATCGGTAAGCCGTAGCGCAACAGAGCTCTACCATCAGTAATGGCATTACCCCCTGGTAATCGACTTTCACGAGCAGGTTCTTGATTACCAAAGTTAAACTTAAAGTTCCACCAAGCTCCACTCAGACCTAAGGAAAGGGACATTAACAGCAGCCCCAAGAGGGTAGTCTTGGTCAAGGGTTTCCACCAATCTGGCAAAGAAATCTTTAAAAGTTTCATAAACAATAATTACCCCAAGCATTACACCAGTGGGGTCAAGGCTGATCCACAACGTATCAAAACTTCATCTCATATCTTCCCATGTCAAGGTAGTTTATGATACTGTTGAGCCATTAGCTTCGGTCTTTCAGCTGGGGTCCGTGCCCATCACACCAATAACCCACTGAGCTAGCCAAGTTATCGCCCTCTCCCCCTATGCCTATCCCCTCACAAGGGTAGGTTTTTAAACATTGGGGCGAGTACTTACTTTTAATGCCTAGAAACTCCGAAAAATATGTATCCAAATATACAATAATTTTCGAAATAATTCTCCCCATTTCCCGCTCTTCCCCTCCTGGGAGGGGTTAGGGGTGGGTTCCGACTCCCGATTCCCGACTCCCGACCCTGATTAAAAAACCTACCCCTGTAAGCTTCCTATCCCCCCATAGATTTAACTAGCGTTGAGGTGATTGGCCAAAAGTATCGTTTAGTTTAGGATGGGCAAGTCACTTAGCGCAACACTTTGGCACAAATCTTTACCTTAACCTCCAAAGTGCAACTTTCAACCTTCAACCTCTCAAGGGTAAAATAAGATGCCGATTGTTCTGCCCGAGTTAGCAGGTTAATGATTTCTAGTAACGACTTTCGCACTGGTGTCTCTATTGAGTTAGATGGATCCGTATGGCGGGTAGTGGAATTTCTCCACGTCAAGCCTGGAAAAGGTTCCGCCTTTGTTCGTACCAAACTAAAAAATGTCCAGACAGGGAATGTTGTAGAGAAAACCTTCCGGGCTGGGGAAACAGTACCCCAGGCAAACCTGGAAAAACGTGCCATGCAGCATACCTACAAAGATGGCGATGAATATGTCTTCATGGATATGGAAAGCTTCGAGGAAACTAGTCTAAGTGAATCCCAGATTGGCGATCGCTGCAAGTATCTCAATGAAGAAATGGAAGTGAACATCCTCTTCTGGAACGACCAGATTCTAGAAGTAGAACTGCCCAATTCTGTAGTGTTGGAAGTAGTCGATACTGATCCTGGTGTTAAAGGTGATACCGCTACTGGCGGTACCAAACCAGCCAAGGTTTCAACAGGAGCTCAGGTGATGGTTCCTCTATTCATTTCCATAGGAGAGCGCATTAAAATCGATACCCGTAATGATTCTTATCTTGGTCGCGAGTAAATTGTTTTGATGCCCTGATTTGATGCCCTGAATAGATCATGGCAATCAAGATAATGGACTCACCTGACTACTAAGGCAAAATAATGCCAAAAAATCTTAACCCTTAGCCTTTAGCCCCAAGACCCTAACCTCTTTTTAAAAATTGTGGCATTAGACATCAATCAACTTCGTGATCTGTTAGCTGCTATTGCTCAAACCGATATTACAGAACTGACCCTCAAGAGTGATGATTTTGAACTCACAGTGCGTAAAGGGGTCAGTATCACCCCTACTAGTGATTCCGGTGAAGCTAGCACTCCTTATCAAGCTGCTGGCTCCGTAGGGGTTCCCATCTCTGGCTCCACTATACCCACTGCTCCCACACCAGTACTAGAGGTAGCCTCAACACCAGCAGCAACAGTCCCATCAGTACCTCCACCAGGGGTAGATCAAAAGTGGGAGGAAATTAACTCACCCATGGTCGGGACATTTTACCGCGCTCCTGCTCCTGATGAAGACCCCTTTGTGGAGGTAGGGGAACGCATTAGTGCTGGTCAAACTGTTTGTATTATTGAAGCTATGAAGCTGATGAACGAAATTGAAGCAGAAGTGAGTGGACAAGTAATGGAAATTTTGGTAAAAAATGGAGAACCAATAGAATATGGTCAAGCACTAATGCGGATTAAACCTGACTAAGGATTACTCCTTAGATAGGTTTGACAGATGTCAAGCTAATAATAGCTGCTAGAAGCGAAAATAGGTTTGCTGGGCATGGGAATTAGAGGTCTGCCAACGTATATTTATGTGCCGCAGCGTCGGTTGACAAATTTTCATCCAACGCTAGTGAGCAACTGCTCAAAGCAGTCTAACCTGGGAAACCTCTAGAGTGGGAAGTTTTGATTGACATCTTGGCGAGTCAGTGGTTGATCAAGCATTAAGCCTTCTCCACCTAAAACCTCTAGTTGTTTCCCATCTACCTCAATCCATACCTGAGTATTGGGGTCTAAACTGCTGGCTGTATAAACAACTTGCGCCAGACGACCGCTCATGGAGCTACTGCCGCCACCAACGGTAAATTCCTGGGACAAATCTACATGAACACCATCACTTTTGAGAGAAACACCCCGTAGTTTTGTACCTTGGGGAATAGTGGTCGTAAATGTGCCATTGGTCGGTCCAGCCAATAAACCCTCGAATGCGCTCTCTAATATCTGACCTTTGTTAAGGGTCTTATTATTTAAGGGAATTGAACTAGGAATTAAAACAATTTGGTTATCAACATCATTGAGCCAATAGACCTGAATTTTTTCCTTAGTTGAGGGTTTTTCAGTTGTGGGTTGTATACTCTGAGATGACTTAGGTGTAGATGATTGGGGTGTAGTTGTCACAGGCACTTCTGGGGAAGATTGCTGTGAACGCCATGCCCACCAGGTACCTCCACCTCCTGCTGTTAAGACTAGGATGGAAATACTGGCAATCACACCGAGAGGAATACCACGATCGTCTTGTTGGTCATGCATAATAACTGATTAATCAAAAGGTTGATTTACGGTAATTTGATTTACTATGATCAGATAGGACTAGTGGCACGAAACCAAATTGAATTTTTGAGACTTCATCCTTGATATTTCATCCTTCATCTTTGATATTTCATCCTTAACACGGTTTACTCCTTGATCCGGACAAATGCTGCTAATTCTAATTCACTAGGACTTAACTCAAATTGTAAGATTCGGGCTGTGATGCCTTCATCTTCAATATTACTGAGATTTAAGCGCTGGCTGAGACTACCAACAAATAACTTGATTAACTGAGGTGGGAGTGGGTTCCCATCAACCGACAACTTTGGTTCAATTAGCTGTATGCTTTTCCCGGTCAGGATGCCCACACCGGAGTTTAAGATAATCTCTAGGGGTTGATTATCTCCTTGCTGCAATGTCACTTGTAAATAAATACGGTTGTCATCTAGAAAGTCTACTTGTGAGTTCAGTAGTTTATAACGCCTACTGCCACGACTGATCACAGCATTGATCAAATCGTTTAATTGTTCTCTAACTTCCGGCGACTCTAGAGCTTGGTTAATATCTGACTCGGTTAAAACTAGACGCACTCCAGCTTGTAGCGGTTGCCTCAGAGAGTTCGCTAGTGAGTCTTTACCACCTTTACGGACGTTCTCTATATCAAGGTCAATCGGATCAGTTTCTAGTTCCAAGACACCAATCCGGATATCTGGCGTCAGCCATAAGCCCTTACCAGCAATTAAAACCTGGTCTACTTTGCCTGGCAAAATTTGGTAATTGGGAGTGTTGTTAACTCGGACTTGCAATTGCTCGACCTGGGAAAGCTGGGAGCGGATATTGCTTTCGATCACCTTGTCGAGGATGAAACCCACCCCAGAAACCACAGTGATTAAGCCTGATAGGAATATGGTCAAAAATTCCATGGAAAAAAAAAGGCACAACGTTAAGAGTGAGGTGAGGCAAGGAGGGCAGTTAAGGGAGATAGGGTAGGTGTAAGTAGTAGGACAAAATTAAAGTTAACTGTTAAGACTTGGGAACGATAAACTTGCCTATCAGGCAATAGAAGGGGATTCAATGCCTTCACAGGTCTTACACAATTCTTACACATGTCTTAACACAGTTAACTGAATCAGGACTTACGCACCAAGACCGTTAAAACCCGGTTTCTGGTTGTCTTGATGCAGTCGCTCATGGGGGGGACCCCCAAGACCGCGCTGCATCGCTATACATCAAACGCTGAAATCGGTGTAATTACCGTTAATAACCAGGTTGGTGGCGTAAGTGCTGTTTATTTCTATCCAGGTACTTACCAGAAAATTCCCTCTTAATCTTATCCCAAAACCCAGTTGAACAACCCTGTGCTAAGAGCTCCACCACAATTCCAATTTCCATGGAAACACTATAAAGTCAGGCATAAATTGTGATAGCAAACAACCCCACACCAAGCTTTTACGATGGTGTGGAGCTTTGAGAAGATTTTGTTAACTCTGGTCAACGGTCAACGGTCAACGGTCAACGGTCAACCTTTAACCTTCCACAGAGTTTTTATATGAATCCTGCGGCAGCACTAAGGCTTTGAGGCACCTTACCGTTAGTGTGGTGAGTTTTTCCATTGCCATTACGGGGCTGGATTACTCCATATCCGCCATGATTGCGTTCATAGATTACATTAATCTCCCCGGTTTTAATGTTCCGGAACATATAAAAATCGTGGTCTACTAGCTCTAGTTGTTCCAAGGCTTCCTCTACAGTCATTGGGGGCATGGCAAAATACTTCATACGCACCACTTCTTCGGGTAGCTCAGGAGTGCGATCGCTAATCAGATCAACTGGCACCGATTCTTCTTCTAGTATTACCTCTGTCTTGGCCTGATTACGGGTTTTCTGGGATTGCTGCTTCTCCTTATATTTGCGCAGTTGACGATGAATCTTATCAGCCACCAGATCAATGCTGGCATACAAGTTTTCAGTCCCCTCTTGGGCACGAATCACTGTCTTATTGGCATAAATGGTTACTTCAGCTGTCTGTTTCGGGTTTATCCGAGGATTACGAGCCACCGATAGATTTATATCCACCTGATTGGTAATGTTTTGAAAATGATTGACCGCCTTTTCTATTTTTTGATGTACATAGTCACGAATTGCATCGGTGATATCGATGTTTTTACCTTGGATAACAAGCTTCATACTGACTACTCCATCTCGTAACGTTTGCGCTTGACAATAGCAGTGGAGGTTGGGGAGATCTGCTATTGGTTCATACTCTTACCCTATCACTTTGTATTCTAGAGAACATCAACTCTTGATTTCTCTTTAAATTCCTTTGCATTCGTTGACATTGATAAAATAGGGCATAGAGTATGAGATAATTGAGGATCGTGCGTAAATGTTTAATTAGTCATCAAGGCTTAGTCCCTTACACAGTGGCTTGGGAGCAACAGCGATCGCTAGTTAGTCAACGGCTCCAAGATTCCAGTTTGGATGATATTCTCCTGTTGCTGGAGCATCCACCGGTTTACACCCTAGGAAAAGGGTCGAGTATTGACTTTCTCAAATTCGATCCCAATCAGGTTAACTCGGAGGTGCATCGGATAGAGCGTGGTGGTGAAGTGACCTACCACTGTCCTGGACAGCTGGTAGGCTACCCGATTCTCAATCTCCGGTATTATCGCCAAGATTTACACTGGTACCTCA
Organism: Moorena sp. SIO3I6; assembly: GCF_010672095.1. Taxonomy (NCBI): domain Bacteria; kingdom Bacillati; phylum Cyanobacteriota; class Cyanophyceae; order Coleofasciculales; family Coleofasciculaceae; genus Moorena; species Moorena sp. SIO3I6. Next base: position 23,105 of record NZ_JAAHHU010000070.1, read on the forward strand.
GACAGCTGGAGGAAGTTTTGATTCAGGTATTGGCTGTCTATGGACTCAAGGGTGAGCGGGTGACTGGGATGACTGGTGTCTGGCTAGAAGGATGTAAAGTTGCTGCCATTGGCATTAAGGTGAAGCGCTGGATTACCATGCATGGCTTTGCTTTGAATGTCTGTCCTGACCTTGCAGGTTTTAATCATATCGTTCCCTGCGGCATTGCGGATAAACCCGTGGGTAGTCTAGCTCAGTTTATTCCGGATCTTAATGTGGAACAGGTACGCTTAGATCTGTGTGGTAAATTTGCTGAGGTTCTTGGCGTGCAACTGATTAACCAAGGGGAAAGGGGATGAACGCTGATACCAAATCAATAAAGTACTCCTAGATACGAAAAAAATCACCAGCTGTGGATACAGCTGGTATGGTCTAGACCATTAATTAGAGATACGTCGTCATTTTCCACGAGGAATATCCAGGCTGTGCGTTCCCAAACCGACAGCCTAAAAATTTCTTCTTTAAATTTATCGTAACAGAGAATACGTTCTTTTTTGTAATTAAAGTTTACATTTTTTGGTTGAGGCAGATTTCATCACGTAATCACGACCTTGATCAGGACGCCCCCAGAGGATTTGCTCGTGCTTATAAATCGCCATGCCTGGTTTAGCTCCTTTGGGCTTGTAGACATATTTGGGTTTCGTGTAAACAACTGGTACCTGTTCACTCTGACACCCCCGGCTGTTGTAAGCGGCTAGATCAGCAGCAAATTGCAAATCTGCTGGATCAGCTACTGTTCCTGGCTCTAATCTCAGTAGTACATGACTCCCAGCAATCTCTTGGGTATGAAACCAGAGGTCATAATCCCCAGCGGTACGAAATGTCAGCTGGTCATTTTGCCGATTGTTGCGACCAATCAATAATTCAAAGCCACTGGGAGTTTGATATCGATAGGGCTGTGAAACATCCGATAGATTACGACTCCTTTGAGCAGAAGCTTCTAAATATCCTTGCCCAATTAGCTCTTCGCGGATTTCCTGTAGGGTTTGTAAGTCGTCTAGAGTGTTATAGGTGTTTAGCTGAGTCAATGATGCCTCGACTTGCTCTAAATACTGTATTTCCTCTTGTACTTCTTTTAGTAATGGCTCAACCGCATCGCGAGTTCGTTTCAGTTTTTGGTGTCGCTTGTAGAAAGCTTGGGCATTTTGGACAGCATTTTTTTCAGGGTTTAAGGGAATCTTGACTGGCTGGTTGGTTTCAAAGTCCGGTAGGGTGATCGATTTCATCCCTGGTTGCCAATCCTGGAGATATGCCATTAATAAGTCAGCTTTTTCTCGGGATTGATCAGCTTGGTCAGATTGCTGTAAACGTTCCTTAAAGCTAGAGGCTTTTTGCCGTAGTTTTCGTAGGTTATTATTTAGCTTCTGAGTCAGTTGGTTATGCAACCGGGCAAACTCGTGTTGATTGAGCTGGTTGGTGTAGTAGGAATTGAGTAAGGTTTGGATATTTTCAGCTGGTTTAACTATCCCCCAATCCATTACTGTATATCCTTGGTTTGTCCAGCCTGGCTGAAAAAGGTTAGCAGGTTTAAGGTTGGCAGGTTGAAGGTTAGCAGGTTGAAGGTTAGCAGGTTGAAGGTTAACAGGTTGAAGGTTAGATGGTTGAAGGTTAGATGGTTGAAGGTTAGATGGTTGAAGGTTAGATGGTTGTCGGTTGTCTGTAGAGAACTTGCTGGCGTTTAATAAAGTTTGTAACCATTGTTGCCAGCGTTGAAATAGGTTTTGCCAGTCGGATTCTTCTAGGGTTTCGGTGGATTGCTTTGGGTCTAAACCAGCTGCTTGTACCATTGAGCGAGCGAGGGTGGGACTCAATCCTCGATAACTTTTGAGTAACTGATGTGCTACTGCTCCTGGTATCAAACTGACTCGTTCTTGCCAGCTCTGGTAGGGTTCAGTCAAACTGGGGGTGGTGCCAGTGAGGGCTGGTGGGAGTTCGTAGGGTTGACCGGTTTGAATAGTACGGACGGTGGATTGCTGGTTACTGACTTGATGAGCAGTGGTGACAATTAGATTGTCAGCATCAGTGAGGATTAGGTTACTGTATTTGCCGATAATTTCTACATACAAATGCCAAGTCGGAGCTTCTCCAGGGCGTTTGGCAAATTGCAGGTCTAAGACTCTCTCCCAAGGGGCAATGGTTTCGATGGCAATTAGGGCGAAGCCACCTAACTGGTGCCTCAGTTGGTCACTAAAGGTGAAGGTGTCGGGAACCCTTGGTGGTGGATCTCCTATGCAAATTCGGGCGGCTTGGGGATGCCAACAAATGGTGAGCCAACCTCGACCATTTAGGGTGCGTAGGGCGATGGCAATGGTGTAGCGATCGCGTTGATAGACTTGTTCGGCACGTCCTGGTACCCAGGTAGCACGGAGCTCAGAACAAGCAGCGGTCAGGGTGGTATAGTCAACAGGTTGCATGGGCCAGGTGCCAGATCTGAGCTTGGTAGGATTCGGGTTTGAGAATGGGTTCGCCTAGCGGCTCAATGCGCGGGCATCGCATTTTGGCTTTGGCTATGCGATGGGCTTTGCCCCGCTACGCGAACGCAGTCTAGCCCAGTTCCAATTTTCAGTATTTACAATACTATTGTATTAAGTCAGGCTTAGGGCTACGATGTTAGTCGAGAAACTACCTCTTCTCAAGTCAGAGCTAACCTAGCCAGTGTCCTAGATCAAGTACAGGATGACCAACCAATTATTTTATTGTCATCAAAAATTTGCTCAAGCCTGGGAGTAGACTGAGGCCACAGTCAGGTTGATGGTCAGCGATTTCAAGTCGATTTGGGTCCATAGTCGCAAGGGCAATACTGCAGCAGAAAGGGCCGGGTTAGCTGACGTAACCTGGAGTTGGCATGACTTGATCAGCTATCGCACACTGTGCTGATCGACCACCAAATTTTCCAAATAATAATTTTTGTAAATTTGTTTCTCATAAATTAGGACAAGATCGCACCTATTGGTTATTTTTAGTATGGATTGCTTAATCAAGCAATTAAAGACGATTTTAAAAGTTAAGCTTTTTTAGTATTTAGGAGAAAGTGGATGGGAAATTTAGCTCGTTCGGCAACCCTCGGTTTGGATGCCTTTGAAGGAAACCCTTTAGAAATGCGTCCTAATCAGACTGAAGAGGATTTACAAATCATCATTAGGGCTGTTTACAAGCAAGTCTTGGGAAATGAGCATTTAATGGAAGAACAACGTCTGGAAAGTGCTGAAGCACTTCTCCGGGATGATGACATTACTGTTCGTCAGTTTGTGAGGATAATCGCTCAATCCAATTTATATAAGTCACTTTTCTTCCATTCCTCTTCTCCATACCGCTTTATTGAACTGAATTTCAAACATTTGTTAGGTCGTGCGCCTCAATCTCAACAAGAAATTCAAGACCACGTTCAAATCTATTACGAACAAGGATATGATGCTGAGATTGACTCCTACATCGATAGCGAAGAATATATTTTGAACTTTGGAGAATATATTGTTCCTTATCCTCGTAATATTCGTTCCCAAGTTGGTCTCAACAACGAAAGCTTCAATCGCATGTTTTCCTTGTTAAGAGGTTCTCCTACTAGCGACAGAAATAACAGTGCTCAATTAATTACCTCTGTCGCCTCCAATATGGCTACTCCAATCGAGCCCCTTGCTATGGGCAATGGTGGGAACTATGACAATACTGGTAAACGTTTTAAGATTACCTATTCTAGTTCCAACGACTTCGCTCGTGCGCAAAAAGTCAGCAAACAACAGATAACAGTAAGCTTTGATTGTATGTCAAAAGCATTTCAGAATATTCATGGAGTAGGAGGTAAGATTATTAGCATTACAGAGGCACTTTAAAAAGCTCCTCTGTGACCAGCAGCAATTGTCCTAGGTTACCTTAAAACTAATGATTAAATCTCATCTATCTCATCGAGATGAGATAGATGGGATTTTTTTTAATTTTTTTTCAAGAGTGGGACAGGATTGCATAATTTAACACTGGCTGGTATTTAACACTGGTATTGAACACTGGTCGCTGACCTAACTCAGCATAAATGTTTCAGGATTAAAAAATTCGGGCTCAACACATAAACTTACAACTTAGAAAAGATCTTGTTTTTTATGTCTAAACAACAGCTCATGGACTTTATTGTTGCTGTCAAAAAAGATGAATCATTGAAAGCACAATTAAAAGATGCCCAGCCCGAAGAAATTATCCGTATTGCCGAGCAAGCAGGATTTAAGTTCTCCGAAGAGGTTAAGGGGAGATTTAGGAATCGCTGGGCAGGAGTCTACAGCTGTCCTCAAAGGGAGGATGTTAACGAGATATGTCCAGCACTTTGTCCGCCAGGTTTTAAGTCATTAGCTGAGTACTCTCAGTCAACCTGCACCCCTTACGACAAAGAAGAAAAATATGATTTTCGTTCTGGCTTTAAATATACTAATGTAACATAGTTTAATAAATAACATAGTTTGGGGTTTGGGGATTTTCGGGACATCAAGTCCCTTAATCTCCCTGGTCTACCTCCCTACCCTGCTTACCCTGAGGGGGGTAACTCTTGCCCTTTAGTTGAATCAGCCAATCAGAGTCATTAGCACAAAGAGCGCGACCACTTGAATCACCCAAATAATCTAATGCTAATAAACAAGCATACTTTAATTTCCAAACTTTACTTTCAAGACCAGCTTTTAAATGGGGAATTGCTTGCTTGTTACCTAAGTTACCTAAAGAGATAGCAGCTGCAATTCTCGATTTGACAAATTTGTCTCCCAAATTAAGTAAGGTATCCACAAAGAGATCGTAAGCAGGTTCGTATTTCAACCAACCAAATAGTTTAATAATATGGTAGTGAGCTCCGTAATCTTCCTGAGCGTTTTCGTCAAAAGATTTTTTTAATATTTCTCCAGCATTAGGGTAAAAATCGAGCATCGCCTTACTTGCCAAATAACAATAGGCAAAATCTGTATTGTAGAGGTCTTGAATTACTCTTTCCAAACTCGGTTTTTGGGGATATTCATAAGCCATTTTAAGGTCTTGAGGATGATCCCAAATTGCTAAATCAAAACTCGATTCCATTACCGAATCATCAACGGTTCCTTTTTCTTGTGCCTGATCTGCTAAAAATCGCATTCCCCGAAGACGTAGAGATTGGGAAACAGGAGCAGCAGCTATATCAGGAATAGCCCCATCGTATTCTAAATCCATCAGGTCTTGAATCGCTCCTCGCCGGGCGTGAATGTTTTTATCATTCAAGAATTTGATAATTCGATGGACTTGATTGTCATCTCCTGATAACTTACAGGTAGCAGCTATGGCTGCACAAGCTATGGCAGAATCTTCTGATTCCGTAAATCGAGCAATTCTTGCCAATGCTGGTTTATAATTGAGTTTAGTTAGAGTTTGAATGATTACTCGATAAATTTGTCCTTCTTTCTCTAATAATTGAGCAATTTTTTCCAGAATGTCCTGATTAGATGTCCCAATCTCGCCGATTGCCCAAACAGTATTTTCTACCATATAGCGATCATTATCGGCCAAGAAAGGTTCCATGACTTCGATGGCATGATTAACCTTTAAGCGTCCTAATGATTCTATGGCTTTACGCTGTGCTTGACGATTTTCCCGTGCAGGATTAGGGTCTTGCAAAACTTTGATTAGTGCTTTGATTGAGCGTTCCGTAGGAAAGTTTACTAAATGAGCTGCTGCTAGATAACGGTGATATTTTTCTTTTAGTTGTTCTACTGGTGTTTCCAAAAGTTCAATCGCTTTTTCTTCTGATAAACCAGGAAATAAGTTTAGAAAAGGACTAGTCATCTTTAAATTGAGGATTTGAGCAGTTTGACAATATCGCTATAACCTTGCTTTTGAGCCATCATCAATGCTGTGTAACCATATTCGTCTTGGGCATTAATATCTGCCCCAACTTTAAGCAAGGTTTTTACCGCATCTATATGACCATGAGCTGCTGCCATCATCAGTGCAGTCCAACCATGTTGATCTTGAGGGTTAATATCTGCTCCATAGTTGAGCAAGATTTTTACGGTTTCTGTATGTCCCGATGATGCTGCTGCCTGTAATGCGGTTCCGCCATATTTATCTATCGCATTTACCTCCGCACCCTTTTCAAGTAAAACTTGTAAGGTCTTAGTTTGCCCTTCCCGCGCTACCCACATCAATACCGTTCTACCAAAGAGATCATCTTTTTCATCGATATTAGTAACGTTTTCAAGTAATAAACCTAAAGTCTTAATATCACCGCTCTTAGCTGCCTCTATTAATTGAGCGTTTATCTCAGCAATCATAATAGTAATTTATTCTTTTGCTCCGCTATCCCTGAGAATTTGCTGGATTTCTTTTAAGTTGAGTTTGATAGCATATTTTAATGGGGTATAATCCCAATCATTGATGGCATTAACATCAGCTCCTTTCTCGATCAAAAATTCCACAATCTCCCTATAGTTACGAGATACAGAACGCATTAGAGCAGTGGCATTTTCTTTATCCTTAACATTGACATCAGCCCCTTGGGCTACTAGGGATTTTACGACTTCTAGATCTCCATCTTTACTTGCCTGTAAAAGTCCTTCGTTAAGATCATTTGTAGAATTCATAATTATCTGTCAAACACCAATCAAAAACAAACTGATAAAGTTAAATAACCCTGAGCAGTAAACTTAACCAATAAAGCTAAGCATCCTGCCCAGAGTTTTATAAAGAGAATTAACTCATCAAATTAAATTGATGGCAATGTCCCTAGGACATAGAGTTAATTAAATAGTCGATATAACCAGTCAATTCTGTGGCAGCTTGAGCAGACATATCGCGAGGAACGCAGATACGATCTCTTACTTTAGTGAAGGCAGCCACATAAGCAGCAGTATTGATTCCGAGGGAGCGGTAAACTTCACGGGCTCCCGCAATACCCCATTCGTCAAGAGGACCAGTACCACCAATAACTAAGCAATAATTAATTAAGCGTAGGTAGGTAGTTACATCGCGAAGACATTTGTCTTTGCGTACTTCAGGAGTGCAACCTTTGCTAACTCCGTCGGGAAATTCTGCATAAACTGCATCAACAGCTTCTTTAGCAACGGCTTCGTAGTTGGAAGCTAGCTTGTCTGCTGCTTCTAGACGCGCATCAGCCCGTTGAATATTACCAGCAATAGATTCTAAATCAGATCCACTGGGATACCGACCTGCGGTATCTGCTGAAGCAATCGTAGTGGTTAACACTGATTTCATGACTCAATTATCTCCTATTTTTCAATTAATGTAATTGCAGCTCAAACAACAGCTTGATTAAAACTCCTTTAATCAGCATTAAAACTTGTCTAACCAGCTAAGGTTAGCTAATCGCTGTCGTTACTGCATCGAAATAACCACCAATTTCTGAGGCTAATGAGGCGCAATCACCTTGAGTTACAGTCATTTTGCGCTGAGAAGCTGTGTTAGTTACAAAGGCAAGAGCAGCAGCTTTCATAATGTTGACAGCACGACTGACACTACCTGTAGGAACACCTAATGCGGAGTAAGTTTCTTTTAAGCCATTTAAGCAACGGTCATTGAGTACAGAAGCATCTCCTGCCAAAATAGCATAGGTGATATAACGTAGAACGATATCCCCATCCCGAAGGCAAGCAGCCATTTTACGATTGGTATAGATACTACCACCAGGTGCTGTCAGACCCTCGTTTTCGCACACAATACCAGATACAGCATCAGACACGATACAACTAGAGTTGCTAGTAATGAAGCTCGCAGCATCTAGACGGCGGTTTCCCAAAGAAACAAATTCTTTGAGAGCATTTAGGCCATCACCACCGAGAAATTCACCCTTTTGGTCTGATGCAACTACTGCTCTGGAAAAAGCATCGAACATTTGTTTGTCCTTGAATTTATACAAAAGGTTTATGGATATCTCTATGAAGATACAATAATGAAGGTTCTCTTAGTCCTGTTTCTGAGAAACAATGTAATAAAAGTTTATATTTTAGCCTAATCCGCAAGAAGACCCACGCCTAGTTGTCCTCAGAGCGCGGCAAGAAAAGTCCTAGGGGCGAAGCCTTTGGGGAATCATTGCAGGCTGAAACCCTAGTAAGTCCATTTATAGCAACCGGCACGACGGTTAGGACGCCAGTTGCCAGACAGGCTCGATGGGATCCCGTAGACAATCAAACTGGTTGAGTTGCTTGCCTTAGCAACTTTGGAGCCGAGACCAGCATCCCTCAATCTGGCTAAGGTCTGGTTAATCGGTAGGTAAGTATTATAGCGCTACGCGCAAGGGCTTTAGGCATGCATGCAAGAGGCAAGAGGCAAGAGGCAAGAGGCAAGGGTGCATCTCATATTTGAAAAGGTGCGCTTGACCCATTAAGAATTAAAGCGCGCCTATCGGCAAAGCCGACGCGGGGCGCGAACGGGCGCGCACCTAAATGTTCTGTAGGGTGCGTTAGGGGCGCTCGCCCTAATTTTCAGCCTCAATGCCCGGGTTAGGTTGCTGCCCGATTGTAACGGGCAAGATGCCCGTTCCACCCACCAGGTCAAACAACATGCATTGAGATGCACCCAGAGGCAAGAGGCAAGAGGGGAAAGACATCCTCAGTTTTTTTTTACAATAAAATAAAACATTTCCATTGTATATAGTCCAAGCATGACATTGACTACTCGACTTTTTTAATTCTGTTTCAGCAATTAAGCAATCGCTATTATATTGTTTATATTACTTATTAAGTATTAATGGCAAATACAATTTTATATTTACCTGTTAAATTCCTTAACAATGCACCATTATTATGTACTAATTAAGTGATATGTAAATTACAATTTGTTCCAAAAAAAATATCGAAAAAAATATTTTTGTGCTATAATAAAAGTGACCTTAATTAATAAGGTAAAAAACCAGCCCCCTCAGAGTGAACAACTACGGGGCTGGCTATTACCCCTAGTAACATAGGAGATAATTTTATTATGACCTATCGCGACCGTCTTAGTCCGTGGGTAATTGTGCGGTTATTACCCAAAATGCAACGAGTGGTTGTTGCTCGCTTTCGTAATCGTTCAGATGCAGAGGGTCACCTGCGCAGTCTCCGACAGCTGATGCCTGATGTCGAATTTGTGATTATTTTTGATACTGGGGAGGAATTAGATCAGAAGTAAATAAATAACTGCTTGTTTGTGGACGGTTGACAGTTATTTGTGGACAGCAAACACTTAACAGTCAACCGTCAATTCATAAATAAAAGTGTTATCAAAATTGACAGTAGACCCCTTGTTTATCTGAACAAAAAAAACTATAGTTTGTGTGGAGGTTAAATCTCCAATTGTCTACAGAGTAAAGGAGAAATTCATGGGATGGTTAAAATCATCAGCCGCAAATCCTTAGGCACTCAACCTGTCTATGATATTGGTGTCAAGAGCGACCATAACTTTATTTTGGCAAACGGTATTGTCGCTTCCAATTGCTTCAACAAATCCCACTCCACCGCCTATGGCTATGTAACCTATCAAACTGCCTATCTCAAGGCGAATTATCCAGTTGAATATATGGCAGCCTTGCTGACAGCGAGTAGTAACAGCACGGACAAGATACAGAAATATATTGCTACTTGCTCAACCATGGGGATTGAGATTTTGCCACCGGATATTAATCGTTCTGATTTTGATTTTACCCCAATGTCTAATAGTATATTGTTCGGGTTTTCAGCAATCCGGAATTTGGGACACGGAGCAATTAATTGTATTCTCAAGGCTCGGGAGACTGGTGGTGAGTTTAAGGCTTTGGCAGATTTATGCGATCGCGTCGATTTGCGCACCCTTAACCGCCGTGGTTTGGAAGCTTTGATTTACTGTGGTGCCTTTGATAGCATTCAGCCCAACCGCCAGCAACTTATCAAAGACCTCGACCCAGTGATTAGTTGGGGGCAAGACCGTGCCAAAGACCGAGAAAGTGGTCAGCTGAACATTTTTGATATGTTTGGCAACACTAATTCTGAGCAAGATCAGAACAATAATGCTTGGGAATCTGCTCCGACCGCTCCAGCAGTTTCTGATTTTTCACGCCAAGAAAAATTAAATTGGGAAAAAGAATTGCTTGGCTTTTATGTATCTGACCATCCTTTAAAATCAGCCCGTCCAGTAGCTCAAGTGCTTTCTCCTGTCAGTTTGGCCGAGTTAGGAGACCAAAAGAAGGGGACAACTTTGAGTGCTATTGTGATGCTCACTGAAGTTAAGCCTCACCTCACCAAAACAAATAATCAACGCATGGCCTTTGTGCAGATAGAAGATCTGACCGGTCAAGCTGAAGGAGTTGTATTCCCGAAAACTTACGAAAAAATTAGTTCATTACTGCAAGCCGATTCCCGTTTAATTATTTGGGCAAAGGTGGATGAGCGAGATGAAAAAATTCAGCTGATTATTGAGGATGCTGAGCTAATTGAAACTTTACGAACAGTAGTAGTAGAACTTACCCCTAAGCAAGTTACGACAAACAACCTTAACCAATTAAAATCGATTCTGCAAAAACATTCCGGTAAAAAACGTCAGGCAAAAGTACCCGTACTGGCAACTATTCCTACACCCCAGCAGTATCAATTTGTCCGTTT
>NZ_JAAHHU010000700.1:0-2419 GCF_010672095.1 Moorena sp. SIO3I6
TTTGGCAAAAGGCTTTTCCTATACAAACTGAGCGAGAACGTGGGACGTCAAGTTTTTTGATCACACTAATCATATCAAGTTACTTTTGTCAAGTTTTTTGTAAAGAAATATGTTTATAAAGCATAGCTTATCAAGGGGGGAATCTGATGTTAAAACTATCTTAAATATTGCATGTATGGCTATTGCCTTAAAAAGATAAGCTTTGTAACTCACCAAAATAAGAATTGCCATATTTATTGCTATCCGCAGCACTAGAGATGATTATGAAATGATCGCACAATGCCATCCTGTGCTTTGGGTATACCCTTACATGTTACTGGATCAGATCCTCAATTTTGAAGTCTAAAATATCACACAAGGCTTTAGTCTGTTCTGGATAAAGCTTAGGCTTGTGCCGATCCGCCTCCCAGTTAATCACTGTAGACTCTACTACATCACAGGCTCTGGCAACTTGTATGCGAGTTAAACCTAGACTTTCACGGCGTTCTCGTAGTTTTTTTCCTAGGGACATTACCTTCTCCGGTTGTCTTGTAGCAGTAGTTTTCCTAAATGTATTTGACTATTTATAGTTTATCTTATAGGATAGGGTTTTGTGCAATAGGGCAGGTAAATTAATATCAATGATTTAAATTAAGACCATAGATATAGGTGGGAAGGCGTAGGGTGCGTTAGGGAAGGGCTCGCCCTCATCTTCCACCTCGTAGCCAGGGTTGATATAGCCCGCCCCGTAACGCACCACTAAAGGTATTGAGCTAAAGGCTGACCACTGACCACTGACAGCTGACCACTGATTTCTTAGCATGAAATTAGTGTGTAGCGGTGTGATGCTTAAGAATTGGGATCACCAAACAAATCAAATCCCCGTCTAGGTCAGAGCGGGGAGTCTCAACATGCTAGCATCAATTAATTGGGGAAATGAGTAATGACAACAGCCCACAACCTTTATCAGCAAGACTTTTACTTGTGGACCGAGGCGACTGCGCAACAGTTACGGCAGGGTAAGTTTGCCCAAGTTGATGTAGCGAATCTGATTGAAGAAGTCGAAAGCATGGGTAAACGGGAAAAGCGCGAGTTAAAAAGTCGTTTGATTGTGTTGCTGATGCATTTACTGAAGTGGATGTATCAACCAGGGAAAAGGAGCGACAGTTGCCTCAATACTATCACTGAACAGCGTATCGGTTTGGAAGAACTGCTGGAGGATAGTCCTAGTTTAAAAACGTTTTTGCCAGAGGTCTTTGACCAATGTTATCAGAAGGCTCGGATTAAGGCAGCCCAGGAAACTGGGATTAAGTTGAACACTTTTCCTTGTCAGTGTTCTTTTGCTCAGGAGCAGGTTTTGGAAGCTGGTTTTTTCCCAGAAGTGTTGAATCGGGAATGGGGAATCGGGAATCGGGAATCGGGAATCGGGAATCGGGAATAGGCAATAGACAATAGTTAATAGGGAATAGGAAGCAGCGATGTAGTCGCTACTCCCTATTCTCTAAAACCCAGGAAAAAAGTACTTTAAGGAATTTAAAACTGGTATACTTCAACTCAGTAACTACTATCTGCGGAAGGAACTGCCTCCATCTTTGCTGTCACCTACCGGTCCCTTGCCATCATTCGGTGGATTGTAATTGTTTAATGTATTCATACTCATGAAGGAACTGCCTCCATCTTTGCTGTCACCTACCGGTCCCTTGCCATCATTCGGTGGATTGTAATTGTTTAATGTATTCATACTCATGAAGGAACTGCCTCCATCTTTGCTGTCACCTACCGGTCCCTTGCCATCATTCGGTGGATTGTAATTGTTTAATGTATTCATACTCATGAAGGAACTGCCTCCATTTTTGCTATCACCTACCGGTCCCTTGCCATCATTCGGTGGTGTGAAAGCATTTACCATCGGTAGTTGTGATAGTTGTAGTTGTTTTGATGCTGATATTGGTAACAGTTGTGGGTTACTAAACTCAGGATTTTCATGGATTAGCTGGTACAATTTCCAGAGTGATCCGCCATTTTTGCTGTCACCAACAGGCCCCTTGCCATCATTCGGTGGTGTGTAATTCATTACTATCTGTATTTGTGATGATTCTGATAGTTGTTGGGAGTCTTGAGATGATGATTGCTGGTCAATCGGCTCAGAATTACTATGATTTGCTTGCTCGAATCCCTTCACTATTGTTGCTGCTAATTGTTGCAAGCGCTGTCTTATGTTGATAGTGAAGGAAACTAGTGTTGTCCAAAGCTGCTTTAGCCAATTATTCATTTGAGAATACACCTTTTCTAGAAATTCACCAAACACCGACCCAGGCGGCGTTTTTTCATTGATACTTGTTACAGCGCCTCTCAAGCCAACTTTTCGCAGATGATCAGAAAAATTTTTTTTTTGAAGCAAAATTTGCTTAGCTATTCTAGTTTCCTTGGTGTTTGAGAT
>NZ_JAAHHU010000701.1:0-2417 GCF_010672095.1 Moorena sp. SIO3I6
CAGAAGCTACTGTTAGTAAAACAGAAGCAGCTTTGCGTCAGTTCAAACAAGAGAATGAAGTGATATCCTTAGACGCAGAAGCTCGCTCAGCTATCGAAGTCCTGACAGATTTGCAAAAAGAAATTGCTCAAAATCAGTCTAAAATGGCTGATGTCAATGCCCAGTACGAATCGCTCCAACAACGATTGGGCATGAACTCCAAGCAAGCGATCGCTCTAACGGCTCTCAAGCAGTCTCCTGAGGTGCAGGAGGCACTCCAAGAATTGCGCCAAGTGGAAGTCGAACTGGCTCTTGAGCGTAACCGTTTCCAACCCACCCATCCCACAATTGCTAACTTAGAAAGTAAGGTAGCCAGCCTAAAAGGTATCCTAAACCAACGAGTTAAACAGGTTTCTAAGGCTAAGCCGAAACCTGCTAGCCAGCTTTTTCAACTCGGAGAGTTACAACAAGACCTGACTAAAGAGCTAGTAGAATTAGAAGCAGCTCGTTTAGGTTTGGCTAATCAGACAAAAGCCTTAGTCAATGCTCAAACCGCTTACCGAAAAAGACTTAACGATCTCCCTAGACTGGAACAACAGCAGCGCGAGTTAGAACGCCAACTTGATGTGTCCCAATCCACCTATTCTCTGTTGCTAAATAAGCTTGGAGAAATTCATGTAGCGGAAAATCAAAACATGGGTAATGCCCGCATTATTGCAGGGGATCAGGTGCCGATGATTCCGATTTCATCTGCTAAAATAGCCTATATTGCTGCTTGTTTTCAGGGACTGTTGGCCACCGCAGCAATTATTTATATTTTAGAAACCAGAGATAAATCTCTGAAAACGATTAAAGACGTTAAGCAATTATTTAAATTTACCTTGCTGGGTGTGATTACCCACTTTAGTAAATCTCAATTATTAAATCCATCACAGGAAGTTTTAGATCCATTTACGCCCCAAGTTATTGTTCGGAATACCCCTCGGTCTCCCATCAGTGAATCCTATCGGATGCTGCAAGCAAATCTCAAGTTTTTGAGTTCAGATAAAGCTCTCAAAGCGGTGACTGTGACTAGCTCCTTACCTCAAGAAGGTAAGTCAACGGTGTCTGCTAATTTAGCAGCAGTGATTGCTCAGCGAGGAAGTAAGGTATTGCTAATTGATGCTGATCTCCATAAGCCTGTTCAACATCGAATCTGGGATTTATCGAATGAAGTGGGCTTGAGCAATATGCTTGTTAATCAAGTTAAATTAGGGGATGCCATTAAACCAGTGAGCGAGACTCTGGATGTCCTGACCTCTGGAGTAGTACCTCCTAATCCAGCAGTGCTTCTGGATTCCGAGCGCATGGCTTCATTGATTAACCATGTTGCTAGTCGTTACGACTTTGTGATTATTGATACCCCTTCTTTAAACGTTGCTGCTGATGCTCCTATCCTAGGAAAAATGACCGATGGTGTGCTGTTAGTTTCCCGACCTGGAGTGGTCGATTCCGGTAGTGCTGCTTTCGCCAAGGGACTTTTGGAGCAGTCTGGTCAGACTGTTCTGGGCTTAGTCGTTAATGGCGTGATTCCTGATAATGAGCCTAACAGTTATTACTATTTTTCTCAGGAATACATTTCAGATGAGAGCGTTGCTCTTAATAGAATACTTGATGTTGCTAGTTATGAGTAATTAGATCATATAGCAAAGGGAGTCGGGAGTCGGGAGTCGGGAGTCGGGAGTCGGGAGTCGGGAGTCGGGAGTAGAGAGGACGATTGGGTGCATCTCCTAAAAGCTGTTTGACCTGATGGTGCGTTACGGGGCGGGCTGTTTCAACCAGGAACGAAGAGGCGGAAAATCAGGGCTAGCCCGCCCCTAACGCACCCTACGCAACTTTCAAGAACTTTTAACTTCAATCACTTCCCCCGGAGCAATTGTATTCAGAACGTTACGAACATCTGGTATCAGAGGAACTAAATCAGGGAGCCTATTGCTAGGTGCCACAAGAACAATGACTGCTACTCCAGCTTGCTGCAAGTTTTGCTGATAACGCAAATTTTGATCTGTAGTGAGTAGAACCGTGAAACCCTCCTGAATCATGAGCCGCAGCAACTCACCGTTCTTTTTTCCTGACCATCCCATCTCGACAACTGTGCGTATCTCGTAATCAGCAAGTTCGCGCTTTAAAGGTCGTGGGGCGCACTCATCAAGCAGGATTCGCATAGGCTGTCAGCATTTCCTTTGCCAATTCAAGGGCTGCGATCGCATGCTCACGGCTAACACTGGGAAAATGCTCTAAGAATTCGTCGAGTGGATCCCCTGCTTTGAGATAATCGAGCAAAGTTTTTATTGGCACACGAGTTCCAACAAAAACAGGGGTTCCTCCCAGGATGTCAGGGTCGCTATGAATAACACGGGCTGCGGTTTTCATGTCCGTTATTCCGTATACTAGGAGTT
>NZ_JAAHHU010000702.1:0-2409 GCF_010672095.1 Moorena sp. SIO3I6
CTTCTATTAGCAGAAGTTCAGGGAATTTACTGTACATATCATAGTTAATTGAAATTGGGTTAGTTGAACTTGGCTATCATATCATTTATCATTGAATTTTTATCCACAAACCCATCAGCCATCTTTGGCTACCAACTCTGATGAATTGGCAAGGTGAAATAGAATCTTGAGCCAACACCAGACTCGGATTCGACCCAAATATTTCCACCGTGACACTGGACGATTTTCTGACAAATGGCTAAACCAATCCCGGTACCGGGATACTTGCTCCTACCATGTAGTCGTTGGAATATGGAAAAAATTCGTTCAGCATACTTGGTTGGAATACCAATACCATTATCTCGAACCCCTATTAACCATTTGGATTCCTGCAACTGAGCTTCAATGTGAATCTCAGGAGTTGCCTCGGAACGGAATTTGATGCCATTACTGATTAGATTCTGGAACAATTCCACCATGTGTTGGGGATTAGCTGAGATAGTTGGCAGTGGATCATGGGTGATGACAGCATGATTTTCTTTAATGGTAACACTCAAGTTTTCAAGAACCTGTTCAAGCACTTCAGCGATATCTGTGGGTTCAAAGGTCAGTTCAGACCGACCCAAACGGGAGTAGGCGAGCAGATCTTTAATCAGACTCTGCATGCGGAAAACACCATCAACAATGTAAGCCATGTATTTGTCTGCTTCGTGATCCAATTTCCCCTGGTACTCTTCCACCAGCAATTCTGTGAAACTCTTGACCTTCCGCAGGGGTTCTTGTAAATCGTGGGAAGCCACATAAGCAAACTGTTCCAGTTCTCGGTTAGAGTTCTGTAACTGCTCAATCCACCTTGAAAATTCTGTATTGGTTATGCGATCGCTAATCCCGCAGCTAAACCCCAAGACAAATTCTACTGAACCATCACTGGCCAACTCTGGCACCAGAAAGGATTGATAAAACTGTCGCCCATTCTCTTTGATCCACTGGAATTCAATGCTCTTTTCTTGACCTGTAGCAAACACCTTTTCCATGGCTCTATCCCATAAATGGATAAAGTCTTCTGGCATCTGCAGGTCACGATGGGTTTTGCCGATCAATTCTGACTGGGCGATCCCAATGGCCTTGGACAGGGACGGATTAGCATAGACATAACGAAATTCCCGGTCAAATACCCCTATACACTCGGGAGAATTGTCCACTAGGGACTGAAACAGGTATTCCCGAGAGCTTAGAGATGGTTTTGCTGGTATGCGATCGCTATTTTGAAAGCTCATGCTTTTGGCAGACAAGTCGGACAAGGAACAATCAATTAAACCTTCCCTGTAGAGAGGTTGTAGACCAAGTCTCTACAAACAAGAACGATTTAACCGGACACGATATCAATTTTAGCTTTGTCCTCTACACTGGCAGCAACTGGTTCGGGTGCTCAATTGTGATCAATCCGATGCTACCGGAATTGATATTACCCATTACCCATTATCGGATCCTGGATATCATGATTATTCAACCAGATTTGATCAGGACTTAGGCACCAAGACCCTTAAAACCCGGTTTCTGGCTATAAATCAAAGGCTCAAATTGCTGTAATTTTTTTTAAGAAACCGGGTTGGCGGCGTAAGTCCTGTTGATCTTAGATGTCTGTTAAATAAGCATGTTTCAAACTACTCGCCGACGCCTTGCTCTGTGGTACACTACCGTCACAGCAGTCTTACTGTTACTATTTGCAACTGGTGTCTATCTTTATGTCCGCCACACCCTGATTGAACGGGTTGATGACACCCTCAAACATGTCGTAGAAGTGGTAGAGCGATCACTGGTGATTCAACCTGTGGATCATGGCGAGATGCCCTATCAATTCAACATTGAAGCCAGTTTTCGAGACAATAGTGATCGGGTAGAAGATGACCACATTGACCTGGAGTGGTTTAGTCCGAAGGGGGATTTGCTTTGGTCAACCTTCTCAGAACCCTTAACTATTCCCTTAAAGACCAACACCACTAGGGCAACAGTTCATTTATCAGCAGAGCATCTCCTGCGACAGTTAACCCAACCGGTGGAAATCGAAGATTATATCTTAGGTTATTTACGGGTGAGCCACCCATGGTTTGAAGTCACCAAACCCAGCCACCAACTGATATTTGATCTGACTCTAGGTACAGTGGTGATGATTATCTCTACTGGTGCTATTGGTTGGTTACTATCTGGTATGGCTATGAAGCCAGTAAGAGAGTCCTACCAACGGCTTAAACAATTCACTGCTGATGCTTCCCACGAACTGAGAAACCCAATTGCTACGATTCAGACTAACGTGCAAGTTGCTCTGGGGGATCCCGATTTGGCATCTGAGTTGCAACGGCACCAACTCGAAGTGATAGAGCGATTAACCCAGCGCTTAGGAAAACTGGTCAATGACCTGCTGTTTTTGGC
>NZ_JAAHHU010000703.1:0-2409 GCF_010672095.1 Moorena sp. SIO3I6
TGAAATGGTGCTACCCCTGGTGGTAATCGATGTCAGTGACAAGGTCAGTCACAACTCCGACTATCAAATTACCCTGGAAGATGTACAAGCTTGGGAACAGAAATACGGTTTGGTGCCAGAAGGGGCATTTGTCGCAATGCGTACGGATTGGTCTAAGGCTTGGCCTAGTATGACCAAAATGCGAAATGCTGATGCTAATGGTATTGCCCATTATCCTGGCTGGAGCGCTGAAGTACTCAAATATCTGTACGAAGAACGCTACATTACTGCTTCCGGTCATGAAACAACTGATACTGACCCTGGAATTGCCACTAGCCAAGGGGACTATTCCCTAGAGAATTATATTCTCAGCCAAGACAAGTATCAGATAGAGTTGCTGACTAACTTGGATCAGGTGCCGGAGTATGGTGCGATCGCAATCGTAACCTTTCCTAAGCCCCTCAAAGGCTCTGGTTTCCCAGCAAGGGTCTTCGCAATTATTCCCTAGTGCTGGAATTTACTGCTGGAATTTTAGTTAGCGATCGCATTGATTAGTTAGCGAACGCCTTTGGCGCGGCTATGCCGAACGCATTTATCGATTCATGATTATCTCTAGCAGCAATAAATCACAAATCAATCGAATTGGTATATAGGGCTTAGCGCTATATATATTTAGGAACCTTTGGCAGATTCACTGTCTTCATTGAGCGCGGTCAAATAATTCTAATGGAAGAGGTTATCTACCGAGAGGCAGATCTAACCTAAGAGTTGTGTCCTGGACAATAATTTTCCCGACATAGTTGACATTTCCTGACATTTTCTTTGATGATGTAAGTGTAACAACCAAGGCACGCGCTAATGAATGGATCAGTCAACTATGTCCCTCCAAGGGTCGCTGCCGCTAGACTTGGGGTCAGTACAAAAACACTCGAAAGATGGCTCAATGAAGGCAAGATACAAGGTATCAGAACCCCTGGAGGTCAAAGACGATACGACCTGGACTCGGTCGTCTCTATTCCTTGCACAAAAACAACAACAGACAACAGGGCGACAATTCTATATGCAAGAGTTTCAAGTCGCTCTCAAAAAAATGACCTTGAGCAACAAGTACAGTTTCTTAAGTCTCGTTACCCAGACGCAGAAATCATTCGAGATATTGGAAGTGGACTCAACTTCAGCAGAAAAGGTCTTCGTACCTTACTGGACAGAGTTCTCGACGGTACTTGCAAATATATTGTCGTTGCCCACAAAGATAGGCTTTGCCGTTTTGGGTTCGATCTTGTCTCATGGTTGTGCTCTAAATTCGAAACTAAAATACTGGTTCTCGACGAAAAGAACCTCAGCCCAGAACAGGAGATGGTTGAAGATGTTCTGGCAGTCATCCACGTCTTCAGTTGCCGATTGTACGGACTTAGGAAGTACAAGCTGCATATTATTAAAGACTGTGAGTTACCAAGTTTACCCAAGCAAAGAACTTGAGGATATTTGGAAGAAATGGATGGCCGCTGTTCGTCAGGTGTATAACATTTCTATTGAACAATTAAACAAGAACCAAGGTTATACAAAAGTAGGAAAAAAAGGGGGAAAATATGGTTTTCGAACTTGGTTAAAACAATCGGGACTTATCCCACAATGGTGTAAAGACCTAAATGTCTCCAAAATTCTAGACAACGCTTCCATGGAAGCTTATCGCGCTTGGAAGGAAACGGCTAAACTGCCCTTATTTGTGGGAAAAGGGAAGAAACGCAAACCATTACCACAAGCTGGACTAAAGATAGCTAAATTTCGCAGTGTACGGGATCATAAACAGACAATCCAGTTTGATCCTACGGCTTACAAGGCTGGCAGATGGATGGTTTCTACGACCAAGCATTTACCAAAACCCGAATTCAAAGGTCATGACTTCTGTATACTTACCGATGGTGCTACAGAACTTACTTATAACAAGGGTCGGTGGTTTGCGCACTTTCCTGTAGAATTTGACCTTGAGCCTACTGAAACTAAAAAAGTGATAGCTCTAGACCCCGGAGTCAGAACCTTCATGACTGGTTTTGACGGTACTGAATTCCTGGAGTTTGGCGACAACGATTTTCAGCGAATAGCTAAACTTTGTTCGCATTTAGATAAATTAAAAAGTAAGCATGATAAATCGAAAGGACATATATACAAACATCGTCGATACAAGTTAAAAGCAGCGATGGAAAAGCTTAGGACTAGGATTAAAAATCTTAGAGCTGAACTACACAAACAAGTAGCTTCCTATTTAGCAAGGAACTACGATGTGATTGTTTTACCAACTTTTAACACATCACAAATGGTTCCACGAAAGAAGCGAATCACACCCATTCTCTATGCGATCCCGGCGCAATTGCTTGCCTATTATACGGCGGTTGCAAAAGGTACAGACGTGGACCAGCCACGCAATCTTGA